>CALZHS010000465.1 GCA_945787265.1 uncultured Gammaproteobacteria bacterium
TGGCGTTGGCCTTGCCCGAACGGCGATCCCTGGGACTGGTGGAAGCCTTCGCCGAAAATGGATTCGAAGAAATCGCTGAAGTCGCCGCCGCTGAATCCGCCGCCACTATGGCCACCCTGGAAACCGCCAAATCCACCACCATCAAATTGCTGACCGTGTTTCCAGTCGGCACCGAAACGGTCATAAGCCTGGCGCTTTTCGGAATCCTTGAGTACCTCGTAGGCCTCGTTAACCTCTTTGAACTTTTCTTCCGCATCCGCCTCGCTGTTGACATCAGGATGATACCTGCGCGCAAGCTTGCGATAGGCTTTCTTGATGTCGCTTTTATCGGCGTCACGCGGGACGCCCAAAATCTGGTAATAATCCTGGTATTTCACGGGGACAACGGTTGGCTATGGTTCCTATTACATAGGATTTTTGTAGGGTTTTTCAAGGTGCCGGGGCCTCGTCATTATCCTTTTCCGGCTCCTTTTCAGGTACCATTGGTTCGGCCAGCAACTCCAGTTTTTCGCTTTGCAAATCATTATGCAGGGGTTCTATTTCGGGGATCGCCTTGGTGACCTTACTCGACATTTCGGCAAAACGCTCCACCTTGCCGCGCAGACCCTGGCGTCCCGTTAACGCGGTGACCGTCTCGTTGAAGTGATTGGTCGCAGCACCGAGGCTGCCGCCGATTTTCGCCAGGCGTTCGGTGACCTTGCGCACCTGGTTGTAAATATCGCCCGCCTTATCTCCGAGTTCACGCGCTTCGCGCGTACTGCGCTCCATCGCCCAGAGATTGGCCACCGTGGTCAGGATCGGGATCAGCGTGGTATGCGACACCAGCACGATTCCGCGCTCGTAACCATAGGCAAACAGGTCCTTCTCGTACTTGAGCGCCTCGATGTAGGCCGGTTCGATCGGCATGAACATCAGTACAAAGCTGGGGCTGCGGACCCCGGCGAGGCCGGCATAATCCTTACTCTGCAGGTCTTCGATATGACTCTTCACGGCTTTCACGTGTTCGGCGAGTGCCTGCTGGTATTGTTTGTCGGTCTCGGCCCCGACCATTCGGTCATAGGCCGTTAACGAAACCTTGCTGTCGATGATGATGTGCTTGTCATCCGGCAGCTTGATCAGGAAATCGGTTTGCTTGCGTTTACCCTCGGCATCCTTCATCGAAGTTTGCTTGTCATAGTGATCATGCTCGACCAACCCGCTTAGCTGCAGGGTTTTTTCGAGCTGGGTTTCGCCCCAGCTGCCGCGCCGCTGCGAGTCGCCCTTAAGCGCCTCGGTCAGGTTCCTGGCGTCGCTACCCATTTTTAAGCCGACTTCGAGAACTTTCCTGATCTCGCTCTCGAGCCGGGTATTACCCTTGATGGATTCGCTGTGCACGTCGTTGACGCGTTTCTGGAAGCCCTCGACCTGTTCACGAAAGGGTTTCAGTAATGCTTCGAGTGAGTTGCGGCTGGTCTTATCGAAAACGCGGGTCTTATCATCCAGAACCCGGTTCGCAAGATTCTCGAACTCGATTTTCAGTTGCTTGCGGTTTTGTTCGAACTGCTCGATTTTCTGTGAAGCGAGCGCCCGCTCTTTCTCCAGCTCGAGCTGCAGGGCCTGCGCCTTCTTGTCGGCCGCATGCAGCTGTTCGCGCTGCGAGTACTCGGTTTGCAGGCTTGTTTCCAGGCGCGCCTTGAGCTCACGGTTGACGAGGTGGTATTGACGCAAACCGTACAGCAGGCCGACAAGCACGAGGCCCGCAAGCCCGACAATTGTCCAGACTAAATCAGCGTTTCCGATCGCTTCCATTGCATTGACATGGGTTCATTAATCACCGCAGTCTAACCGAGATGGATTCCTGTCGCGAGGTCTTAGTTTTGCCTATTACTGGTTCAACCAGGTCCTTGATTATTCTCCTGGAATACTTGAAACCCCAGCTGGCAGCGAGCAGTACTATTGCGAGCGCGTGGGATTAAGCGGTAACAGCTCGTTGACGCCGCGGTCGCTACCCGGCGCCCCGGTTTTCTCTAGCTGCTGGCACAGCAGCCAGAGTTCACGCCCCTGCCAGCCGATGCTTTCCCCGGCATAGAGGCTTTGATTCAGCCATTCGACCTGGCGCGCGAGATCATCACCCAGTAAAAGTCCCAGCTGGTGCAGGTTGTTCACTTCGCGCGGGTCCAGCAAAGCCCGCCCCCAAACGAGCAGCGCATGACGGGCGTGGGTGGGGTCATCGGGGCCCTGG
>CALZHS010000466.1 GCA_945787265.1 uncultured Gammaproteobacteria bacterium
GACCCCCCGGAGTCCTCGGCGGATACCAGGTCGTCGTAGAAGATGAACTCATCGCAGTTGCTGATCAAGAGGTCGGACGTTGACTGTTTTACGCCAACCCCGATGACGGCTTTTGCATTTTCGCGCAGTTTACTGACGAGCGGCGAAAAATCAGAGTCGCCCGAAATGATGACGAACGTATCGATGTGGTGCTTGGTGTAGCAAAGGTCGAGCGCATCGACGACCATGCGGATATCGGCAGAGTTTTTACCCGATAACTTGACGTGCGGAATCTCGATGAGCTCGAATGCCGCTTCATGCATTCCTGCTTTGAACTTCTTGTACCGGTCCCAGTCGCAGTAGGCTTTCTTGGTCACGATACTGCCCTTTACCAGCAGTCTTTCCAGCACCAGGCCGATATCGAACACGTCATAACGTGCGTCGCGCACGCCCAACGCGACGTTCTCGAAATCGCAAAACAGGGCGAGGTTATGGTCACCGTTCATAATTCGGGTCTTCGTAAGCGCTCAGGTGCGCACACTATAGCAGGCCTTCCCTGAAAATGCGCCGTTTCGCAATAGTTGCGATGTCGCAATAATTGTGTTAGTGTTCACGACCATGATGTTGATTCACAATCCGACCAGCCAGGGCAACTACGATCAGGTATCGCCGATGATACGCGGTCCACGCCCGTCTGTGACGCAGGCCTTCTAGGCCGCCAAAAGCCCGTTCCGGGCAATTCATTCGTTCCCAATCTGATTACCGACAGCTCGATCAAGGAGGTCTACCCATGTCTATTACGCTTTCCAATCTGCCGTACGACAAGAATGCACTCGAGCCGCATGTATCGGCGGAGACCCTGTCGTATCACTACGACAAGCATCATCGCGGTTACGTCGATAAGCTCAAAATGCTCATAAAAGATACGCCATTCGAAAAACTTACCCTGGAAGAGATTATCAACAAAGCCCGGAAAGAGGCCAGGGTCGATATCCTCAACAATGCCGCGCAGGCCTGGAACCATGCCTTTTTCTGGGAAAGCATGTCGCCCAACGGCGGCACCGGGCCGCAAGCACAGATCAAGGCGATGATCGAATTCGAGTACCGCGATGTCGACGATTTCAAGCGGGAATTTGCAGAAGCGGCCCTGAGCCTGTTCGGCAGCGGATGGGTCTGGCTGGTACTCGACCGCACTCGCCTGCGCATTATCACCACCGGCAATGCGGACTCCCCGGTCGGGACGCACCTGGATCCGCTGCTTACGCTTGACGTCTGGGAGCATGCTTACTACCTCGACTACCGGAATGAGCGCAAGCAATACGTCGAGACGTTTCTCGACAAGCTGATCAACTGGACATTCGCGGCGTCGAACCTCGTCGATCTGGGTTCGTCCAGAGCGGCGTGACCGTGACAGTGTTCGAGTCCGCCGTTTCTTTTACTAACCGAATAGGAGGATATGTATGACAGAAGGAAACCTGACAAAGCAGAAACTCAAAGGTGAGTTCGACGAACTCCGGGCGGAGCTGGAGGTGCTCAAGGCGAAAGCCGCTCAGACAACAGCTGAAGAGCGCATCAAGTTCGATCGCTATCTCGAGACACTGGAGGAAAAACGTGACGAAGTAGGTGATCGGCTGGAGTCGCTGAAGGAGTCCGGTAATGATGCCGTTGATGACATCAAGGTCGGCCTCAAGGAAGCCTGGCAGAGGCTTGCAATCGCAAAGAAAGCAGCCGAGGCGCGCTTTCATTAATACCTGACCCGGCGCAGCGATCTGCTAAGATCTGAACATGCCCGAGGGCCATCCTGGTCGGATGGCCCTTAGTTGTTGGCGGTGTTCCACTCATTAATCCCGAGGTGGTTTGAGGCGGTCATGCACGGCAGCGATTTACTGATCCTCAGCGGGGTGCTGGTCACCGGTTTCGCCTGTCACTGGATTGCGTGGCGCATGAAATTGCCCTCGATCCTGTTCCTGCTGCTGATCGGACTCGTCGTCGGGCCGGTGCTGGGCTGGCTGGAGCCAAACCGCCTGTTCGGTGACCTGCTTGAGCCGATGGTCTCTCTCGCAGTCGCCGTCATCCTCTACGAGGGTAGCGTGACCCTGAAGTTCTCAGAGATTCGGGGTCATGGTGCGGTGGTAAGAAACCTCGTCACGCTCGGCGTAGTGATAACCTGGTTTGCCGCAACGCTGTCGGCGAAATTCTTCCTCGGCTGGGACATCTACCTGTCAGCCCTGTTCGGGG
>CALZHS010000467.1 GCA_945787265.1 uncultured Gammaproteobacteria bacterium
TTTCATCGACTGCGCCGGGTACGAAATCGAGCGGCGTCAGCATCGCCTGCCCTTCCGCTGAACCGATTAAAATATCGCCAATATAAAAGCTGACGACCTCTCCCGGTAAATAAGTGAAAGTACCCGCACTATCGGTCGTTCCCGATTGTGTCGCGGTCAAAAAAGTCACACCTTCAACCGCGGAATCAATAAACACACCCCTGGGTGGCAGTTCATCGGGATCATCACTGCCGCCACCACAGGCGGAAAGGATTAAAAATGAAAGGGTAACAATGGATAATTTAAGCGTCTTCATGGAAGTCCTCTCTTTTAATGAGCTTGTCCCTGGCAACAACTGCGAAGCCCCCCAACCAGACCTTTATCTATAGCACATTATGCAGAATTTACCGGTGTGATTAGGTTGCCCGTAGACCGGAGAGCGCCGGTTCGCAGCCCTTCTGGCCTGAATCTCGCGGACCGCCAAACCCATGGTTCACTGCGAAATCGCTGTGGTAATATCGCCTCAACAAAAGACAGCTTTCAGCAGTTCTGTGTGCCGACATCGCTAGCGCCAGCCGTCATATGGATTAATTTCAATCAATGATTTCAGGAGATTTCACATGCGTGCCTACGAAATAGTTTCAGACGGCGGTGTCGATGCGCTTGCGTTGAACGAGAGGCAATCGCCGCAACCGGGGAAGGGGGAGATACTTGTTGCTGTTCGTGCGTCATCCATAAACTACCGTGATCTGTCGACTGTTGAAGACCCCGTCTCGCGAGGCGTTAAATATCCTCTGGTCCCGAACTCCGATGGTGCCGGCGAGGTAATCAGCGTCGGCGCCGGTGTTACAAAGTTTAATACCGGGGACCGTGTCGCGGGATGCTTTTTCCAGAACTGGATCGACGGACGAATAACCGCTGTAGCAATGACAAGCGCAATGGGCGGTGCCGTTGACGGCATCCTCGCCGAGGAAGCGTTATTGAGCGAGGCTGGTGCCGTGCCTGTTCCAGCCCATATGTCTTACGAAGAAGCGGCAACGCTGCCCTGTGCAGGACTGACGGCCTGGAACTGCCTGGTGGAACAGGGTGGCCTGAAAGCAGGAAATACTGCGCTGTTTCTCGGTACCGGTGGCGCGTCGATTGCCGGCCTGCAAGTTGCGAAAATGATGGGTGCCAGGGCGATCATCACCTCCTCCAGTGACGAGAAACTGGAGCGCGCCAGGGGACTCGGCGCCGATGAGCTGATCAACTATCGTCAGATCCCCGACTGGGAATCCCGGGTGCTGGAACTGACTGACGGGGCTGGCGTCGACGTAACCATTGAAACCGGGGGTGGCGGAACCCTCGAGAAGACGATCGAGGCTACCCGGATTGGCGGAACCATCAGTCTCATCGGGGTGCTGACGGGCGGAACGATCAATCCCACTTCGGTAATGCGTAAATCGATCCGCCTGCAGGGAGTCTATGTTGGTAACCGCAGAATGTTCGAGGACATGAACGCGGCGCTTACCGTTAACCAGGTACACCCGGTGATCGACCAGGTTTTCGATTTTGAGGATGCACGCGCTGCTTACCACGCGATGCGCGCTGCCGGGCATTTTGGCAAGCTGGTCGTCAAGATTTAAAGTCTCCGCTCTGCTATTCAGACACCCGCTCCAAATTCTTAACCGAATTTCATTCCTTGAAGACCAACTGGCTATCGCCATATGCCTGCAATCCATCAACCGGGGAATTTATTCTATTAATTGCTGTCCTAAGAAAGGCGTATCCTGTGGAGAGACTCAATGAACAGACGGCTATTTATCGCTGGAGGACTAACTTATGCAGCAGCAATCGCGACAAGCGGAGCTGTTATGGCGACCTCGGATTCTTCAACCATGAGCGGAGATTTCCCGGCCATTAACAAAACTGCGGAAGAATGGCAAAAGCTATTGGAGGCGCAGCAGTACAAGGTGTTGTTCGAAGAGGCTACAGAACGGCCGTGGACCAGCGCTCTGAATGATGAAAAGCGGGAAGGCACCTATATCTGCGCCGCCTGCTACCTGCCCCTGTTCCTGTCGGAGACCAAGTTTGACAGTGGCACAGGCTGGCCCAGTTTCTACCAGCCGATTGACGGAAATACAGGCACCAAGCGGGACTGGAAACTGCTGCTTCCGCGCACCGAGTACCACTGCGCCCGCTGCGGCGGCCACCAGGGCCACGTCTTCGACGACGGCCCGCCGCCGACGGGTAAGC
>CALZHS010000468.1 GCA_945787265.1 uncultured Gammaproteobacteria bacterium
GATCCGGCCCAGGAAATCGAGCTTGAAATGGATCAGTACGAGCTGGCATTTACCTATAGTCGCAGGCTCTAGTCAGAACGCAATTAGAAACATCCGGAATGTGAATAGTCGTTGCTTCTCGGCAGCTGCTATTCACTAACCGGCATTACGCGCTATTTCAATGAAGTTGTTCAGATTTTCACAGCCGATAGTCCAGTATCTTTGCCTGCTGGTTCTCTTTACCAGCCCTATAGCGACTGCCGAAGACGGCCTTAAACCCTTTGTGCTCGCCACCACGATAACTGATAAATCGATATCCGAGATAAGCGCAGAGGTTAGTGCAAAATTGGAAAATGCCGGTTTCGAGGTCATCGGCCAGCATTCCCCTTATGAAGATTCAGCCATACTGGTTTTTTCCAATCCGGATTTACGCGACCTCGCAAGCAGGAGCGTACGGGGCGGTTATGGGGCCACACTGCGGGTTTCGCTCACCAGCAACGAAGGTATAATTGAGCTCGCCTATACCAACCCGTTTTACTGGGCAAACGCCTATCGCATGCAGGCCGATGTTGAATCGGTAGCAACGCAATTGAAATCGGTGCTGGGATTTGAGCAAGCATTTGGCACCGGTAACTTATCGCTGACGGCCAACGACTTACGCAAATATCACTACACCTTCCTGATGGAATATTTTGACGATCCCAGCGTGCTGAATTATTTCGATTCGCACCAACAGGGAGTTTCTATAATACGTGATAATCTCGCCAACCAGGTGGCAGCATCGACCCAGGTTTTCGAACTGGCGTTAGGCCCCGATGCTGATGGTAAACAGATGACACTGTACGGCGTCGGGCTCACCGGTACCGACCGGGATGATTGCAGCAGTGACGCTTACATCATGAATCGTATCGATAAGGATACGCCCCGTCACACCGCTCACCTGCCCTATGAAATTCTGGTTTACGGGGACCGGGCAGAAGCACTCTATGGCAGATTCAGGATTGCGATTAGCTGGCCTCACTTACCGATGATCGCAAGCGATACAGGTGCTACCTTTTTCAGTATTATGTGCGCGCCTGGCGCAATTGAGGGCGCTTTGACTAAAATTGCGGGCGGCAGCAGTATCAAGCCGGGTACAGAGAAGTAGCGCGTAAACCTAAGAAAGTAAAATTAAACGAAATGGAACTAGACCTTTATTCTCAATCCCTGCTGTGGGCATTCGGGCTTTCGATCGTGTTCGGTGCGATTGCCAACAAGGCTAACTTCTGCACCATGGGCGCGGTTTCCGACTGGGTTAATATCGGTGATCACAGCCGCATGCGCTCGTGGCTGCTGGCCATCGCGACCGCTATTATCGGCGTCGGCATACTTGAATATAGCGGCAGCATCGACCTGTCGCTGACAACCAGTAACGAAACCTCGAACCCACCCTACCGCAGCGCCAACTTCATCTGGCTACGCCACCTGGTCGGTGGACTGATGTTCGGTGTCGGCATGACGCTGGCAAGCGGCTGCGGCAACAAGACCCTGGTGCGCCTGGGCGAAGGTAATATGAAATCAGTCGTAGTTCTCACGATCATGGGGATTGCCGCCTGGTGGATGCTGTTTACCAATTTCGGATATAACGTGTTCCTGCAGTGGATGCTGCCGGTAAGCATTGATTTTTCGAACCAGGGCATTCCGAGCCAGGATATTGCTGCCGTGGTATCCGGGGTCACGGGAATTGACTCGAGTCCGACACTGGGATTCTCAATTGCCTTGCTACTCGCAGTTCCCCTGTTGATATGGATCATGCGCTCAAGTGACTTTCGCACAAACCTGGAGTTAGTCAGCGCCGGGTTGATAATTGGCATGCTGATCGTTATCGGCTGGTACGTCACCACCGGCCCGGGTGGCCTCACGCTGATGGAGGAACTGGAATTCATGGATGAACGCCCTTTTTTCACCGGTGCCCAGTCACTGACCTTTATCGGCGGGACCGGACATATTGCCCAGTACCTGAAAGAGGGTTTTTCCGCGATATTTTTGACTTTTGGCGTCGCCACGGTGGTCGGCGTCGTGGTGGGTTCGTTTCTCTATACCGTGATTTTTCGCAAGGTTCGTATCGAATGGTTCGTGTCATGGAACGACTTCCTGATGCACGCAATCGGAGGGCTGTTGATGGGCGTAGGCGGGGTGTTGGCAATGGGCTGCACCATTGGCCAGGGGATCACCGGCGTATCGACCCTGGCGCTGATTGTCGCAATTATCGCCGGCAGTGCCGCTACGATGAAATACCAGTATTACCTAATGATGCGCGAAGATGACTAGAAGGGATATACCGGCCAATTCGCATTCTTGCTAGGCTACCAGCCAGATTGATCCACAGGCTTATTTCGAGCCTTGATGCTGACAAAGACTTCAATGCAACAATTTGAAATTGATACTGTTAAAACCAGGAGATTCCGATGAATCAAGCTTATCGTGACGCGATCACCAAAATGGAAGAAATGAAGGTCCAGGAGGAATACGTTCTTGGCTGGCAGGGTGGTTTTCTGGGACATCCACAACGCGAAGAGCAGCGTCTTACCGAGGCCTACGAAGCCGGATACGAAGACGGCAGCGCCAAAACCACCGATAATTTTGGCAACTGGGTCGAATCTTAGGTTGCAAAAATAACGAGCCCGGACAGCGAACGTTTCAGCGCCGCCTCGATTTCAGGGGCTTCTCTCCCCACGATATAGTCAGGGATCCAGCGATTGTCGCGTTCGCCCATGGTCGCTTTGACGCGGTCTCCAAGTCGACAGCGCATCGCGAAACTGCAGCCTTCCGACTCATCGAAGCCATAGCCCGCATAATCCGCTGAGCGCTGATTGATCTTGTCGATAAAACCAGCCTGGTACTCACCCGCGCCCTGCACGTCGATCCGGCTATCCTCAAGCATCCGCGCCATGTCCCTGACCAGGCAGTTGATGAACTCGACCCGTTGTTCCTGGCTGGCCTTGTGATACACCCAGCGATCGCAATAATGCACCAGGTAACAGACCATTTCTTCCATGATGTCGATGCGTTGACCCTGGGTAGCGGTTTCGAAGTTTTCGTTTTCCAGGTTCAGCACGACGTTGG
>CALZHS010000469.1 GCA_945787265.1 uncultured Gammaproteobacteria bacterium
GGTATTATCGCAAACTAAAACAAGGTCGGCGCCAGCCAATGACTGCCCAAGTGCGGCTCCGTGCACACCCAATTTCATCGTGTTGGAACGAATATCCAGTACCGCGATCAGGCGACCACTGGTGTTTCCTTTCAGGGCGTCCAGCGTCAACGCGATTGCGGTGGGGTGATGGGCGAAATCATCAACAATGGTGACGCCGTTTATTTCTGCAATCACTTCCTGGCGACGTTTGACGCCAGCGAACTTGCGCATGGCTTCCAGTGAAGTCTCGATCGCGACGCCGGCATGCCGGGCGGCGATAATCGCCGCGCTCGCATTCAACGCGTTGAACTGCCCGGATAGTGATAGCCGCAGACGATAACTGTTGTCCCCGTGATGCAGCGTGTCTTGGGCGTCGAGGAAGAAATCGGCGTTTCGATCGACCGCCGAGAAATTCGTTTGCTGACTCCAGCACCCCATTTCCATTACCTCCCGCAGCGCCTTGTCATCCTGATTAACAATAACCAGTGCGCTCGCCGGTAGCGTACGCACGAGGTGATGAAACTGTCGCTTGATCGCTGCCAGGTCGGCAAAGATATCGGCGTGATCGTACTCGAGATTGTTCAAGATCAGCGTGCGCGGGTGATAGTGAATGAATTTTGAGCGTTTATCGAAAAGCGCCGAGTCATATTCATCTGCCTCGATCACGAAGAACGGGTCACTGCCGTCACGAAGAACGGGTCACTGCCGAGCCGGGCTGATTGTGAAAAGTTCTGGCAGATACCACCGATCAGGTAGCCGGGATCAAGTCCGGCGTCTTCGAGTATCCAGGCGAGCATGCTGCTCGCGGTGGTCTTGCCATGCGTGCCGGCAACCGCCAGTACCCAGCGCTGCTGCAGAACTGCCTCGTAAAGCCATTGCGGGCCCGAGGTGTAGCGCAAACCGCGCTCGAGTATGGCTTCAAACTGGGGATTACCACGCGTGATCGCGTTACCGATGATGAACATGTCACAATCCCCGGGTAGCTGCCCTGCGTCATAGCCCTGATGCAGCTCGATACCGGCCTGTTCCAGCTGGGTGCTCATCGGTGGATAAACATTTGCATCGGAACCGGCGACCTCGTAGTCAAGCTCACGCGCCAGCTGAGCTATGCCGGCCATAAAGGTGCCGCAAATTCCAAGAATATAAACCTTCATCAGGAAAACCAGATAACGATGAATTGATAAAGCACGAAGTAGTTAAAAGATATCATAGCTGAAAGATGGGTCGAGATCGTAAAAGCACGTTTAAAGATCAGGGATAAAACCGCCAGGTTCCAGATAAGAATGACCAGGGTGACGTAGATCAGCAGGCTATCGACATCGGTTCCGTTTTGCGTGACGCTGCGGTAAACCGGAATCGTGACCGCGGTGATGATCATGTTGACCCCGAGCAGGGCCGAAAAAGTTTGCAGGAATCGCTCGAGAGACTTTTTCCAGCGCAGACCCCAGTAGGCGATCAGGCCTAACATCCCGAGTTCCAGTAATATCTGTGCGCATACGAGAGAATAGCTGCGTTGCTCATCGACCAGTAGCAGTCCGATCAGGAAATAACTGATCGCGGTAAGTGCGACACAATACAGGTTGTAGGGCAGGCGTTCCGGGCTTGAAAGCAGCAGGCACATCAATACGTAATGTTTAAGGCTAGCCAGCCATTGGCCAATGATGTTCTGCATGTGCGCTATCATAGTCGCTTACAAACACAACACAATAAGGCAGGAAAATGAATGAGTAAAAAACGCCAGTTAGCTATAATCACGCACTTTTGACCCGTGATCTAAATGAGCGAGTTGCCAGCCACCGATTTGAGTAGCTTCCAGGGCCTGATTCAGACCTTGCAGAATTATTGGTCCGAGCAAGGCTGCGTAATCATGCAACCGCTCGATATGGAGGTCGGTGCCGGTACCTTTCACCCGGCAACCTTTATCCGTGCGATAGGTCCGGAACCCTGGCGTGCCGCTTACGTGCAACCAAGTCGACGACCTACCGACGGCCGCTACGGCGAAAACCCGAACCGGTTGCAGCATTATTTCCAGTTCCAGGTATTGTTAAAACCATCGCCCGACAATTTTCAGGATCTTTACCTGGGCTCCCTGGTTGCGCTCGGGCTCGATACGCTGGTGCATGATATTCGCTTCGTCGAGGACGACTGGGAGTCGCCCACACTCGGTGCCTGGGGGCTTGGCTGGGAGGTCTGGTTGAACGGCATGGAGGTCAGCCAGTTTACCTATTTCCAGCAAGTCGGTGGTCTCGAATGTCACCCGGTATCCGGTGAAATCACCTATGGCATCGAACGCCTGGCAATGTACCTGCAGGGCGTCGACAGTATTTTTGACCTGGTCTGGGGTCATGGGCCGCAGGGCATCGTCACCTACGGCGATATCTATCGTCAAAACGAAGTTGAGCAATCGCACTATAATTTCGAACTGGCCGATACGGATGCACTGTTTCACTGGTTCGATGTGTGTGAATCGCAATGCCAACTGCTGGTCGAGAAAAAACTTCCACTGCCCGCCTACGAACAGGTCATGAAAGCATCGCACGCTTTTAATCTACTGGATGCCCGTCACGCGATCTCGGTAACCGAGCGACAACGTTTTATTCTGAGGGTGCGTGGCCTGTCCCGCAGCGTGGCTGAATGCTACTACGACTCACGTGAAGCGCTTGGATTTCCGCTGATTAAAAAGGATCCGGTCGATGACTAACGATTGCCTGATCGAAATCGGAACCGAGGAATTGCCGCCGCGGGCGCTGCAGTCGCTGGCGCAGGACTTTTGCGCCCTGGTAGAGCAGGCCCTGACCGACAAAGGCCTGGCGCCGGGGTCG
>CALZHS010000470.1 GCA_945787265.1 uncultured Gammaproteobacteria bacterium
CCGTGGTCTTAGCCCCAAGGCATTCGATGGGCAGGGTAATTATAACCTGGGAATCACCGAGCAGATCTCGTTTCCGGAAATCGACTATGACAAGATTGACAAGCTGCGCGGGCTTAATATCAGCATTACCACCACGGCCCGCAGCGACGACGAAGGACGCGCGCTGTTAGCGGCTTTTCAGTTCCCTTTTAGAGGTTAGACGAGTTTAGATTATGGCAAAAAATTCCATGGTACAGCGTGAGTTGAAGCGTAGCCGCCTGGTGGCGAAATACGCGCAAAGACGCAGTGAACTGAAGGCGATTATCATCAGCAATGAATCGACCTATGACGAAAAGATGGCTGCCGTCGAAAAGCTGCAGAAACTGCCGCGTGATTCCTCCGCGGTGCGCCGTCAAAACCGCTGTCGCGTCACCGGAAGACCCCATGGTGTTTACCGTAAATTTGGGCTGTGCCGTAACAAGATCCGTGAAGCCGCGATGCGCGGTGATATTCCGGGCCTGGTCAAGGCCAGCTGGTAAGAGGACTGAGATGAGTTTACAAGATCCTATCGCAGACATGCTGACTCGCGTGCGCAATGCGCAAAAAGCGAACAAGGTCAGTGTAAAAATGCCCGCGTCCAAGCAAAAGTCGAGAATCGCCGAGGTGCTGAAGCACGAGGGCTACATCAGTGATTATAAAGTTACCGATGACAAACTGAAGCAGTTGGTCATCGAGTTGAAATATTACCAGGGTAAGCCGGTAATCGAGCAAATGCGACGCATTAGTCGTCCCGGCCTGCGCATTTTTAAGTCGAAAGACGACTTGCCGTCAATTAACGGTGGGCTCGGAATTGCGATCATCTCGACCTCGAAAGGGGTAATGACAGATCGCCAGGCCCGGGCTGCCGGTTACGGCGGTGAAGTTATCTGTTCGGTGGTTTAGGTTAAGGACATGTCCAGAATAGCTAAAAAACCAATCGAGTTGCCCAGTGGTGTTGAATTCAGCATCAGTGGCAGGGAAGTATCCGCAAAGGGTCCGAAGGGAAACCTTTCGTTAACCCTGCACGATGCGGTCAACCTGATCCAGGAAGATAACGTGCTGACGCTATCACCGCGGGACGACCGCCAGTCGTCGCTGGCGGTAACCGGAACCATGCGCTCGCTGGTTAACAACATCGTCGAGGGTGTGGTCAACGGGTTCGAAAAGAAGCTGCAGCTGGTTGGCGTTGGCTATCGAGCCCAGGCGCAGGGAAAACAGCTCAACCTGTCGTTGGGCCTGTCGCACCCGGTTAATTATCCGGTGCCCGAGGGAATCGAAATAGAAACCCCGGCAGCCACTGAAATCGTGGTGCGTGGTTGCGATAAGCAGCAGGTTGGCCAGGTATGTGCGGAAATTCGTGCATTCAGACCACCTGAGCCATACAAGGGGAAAGGTGTTAAATATGCAGACGAGCAGATCGTCCGCAAAGAAGCGAAGAAGAAGTAGGCAAGGTAATGGATAAGAAACAGTCCCGAATCAGACGTTCGCGCCGCACACGCGCCAAGATTGCATCACTGGGCGTAGATCGCCTGTGTGTGCATCGTACCCCGCGTCATACCTATGCACAGGTGATTTCCGGTGAAACCGGAAAAGTGATTGTCTCTGCATCGACCCTGTCGGCTGATGTCAGGAAGGCCGTCAAGTACCCGGGCAATGTCGATGCGGCAACCACCGTGGGCAAGGTTATCGCCGAAAGGGCGAAAGCTGCCGGCATTGAGTCGGTTGCGTTTGATCGCTCGGGTTTTAAGTATCACGGCAGAGTCAAGGCACTGGCTGACTCGGCACGTGAACATGGTTTGAAGTTTTAAGCGCGCCTAATCGGGAGATTCGAATGGCAGAACCCAGAAACACACAGGCCGGCGACGATTTGATGGAAAAATTGGTCGCGGTAAATCGCGTGGCCAAGGTAGTCAAAGGCGGGCGTCAATTTGGCTTTACCGCATTGACCGTTGTCGGTGACGGCAATGGCAAGGTGGGATTTGGATATGGCAAGGCGCGCGAAGTGCCGCTGGCAATCCAGAAGGCAATGGAGAAGGCACGCGCCAACCTGACAACGGTTGCGATCACCAACGGTACCTTGCAGTATCCCCTGAATGCGCGCCACGGCGCCGCCAAGGTTTACATGCAACCCGCTTCCGAAGGTACCGGTGTAATCGCCGGGGGTGCAATGCGTGCGGTATTCGAAGCCGTGGG
>CALZHS010000471.1 GCA_945787265.1 uncultured Gammaproteobacteria bacterium
ATCGCGCTGGTTTCATACCGAAATGGGCTTCGACACGTTTCTTCCAGCATTTGTGCAGGTTGAAAATAGACGAGTAGGGCCCTCGAATCGAATACAGGGTAACTTCGGAAAAGTCTCGCAGTAACCAGGCCATACCATCGCGGCTGAAGCGATAGCAATCGGTAAACCTGAGATCATGCGGCGCGTGGTAGCGAAACAGGAATGGCAGATGCAGCAACAGGTAACCACCGTTTTGCAGCAGTTTGTATATCTCCTGGATAGCCGCGAACGGGTCGTATACGTGTTCCAGCACCGAAAGACAAACCACGCCGTCATAGCGTTCGTACTGCAGCCTGCTCGGGGCACAAATATCATCAATAATATCAGCCAGCGGCTCACCGGCATTAATCTCCATGGTTTCTATCTGCCCTCCCTCGAAGAGTTCGATTTTGTCGCGGGTTGACTGTCCGACGTCGAGAATCATGCTGCAATTCGCGGCCATCAGGTTCAGCTTACTGGTTAGCAGGGCTTCGCTATCGTAGGCAAAGCTGTGATCCACAGTGACACGTCGAATGGCCTCGAGGTGTTCTGCCATGGCCGCTTCGGCAATCGGATTACGCTGATTAAGAATCGGGCTTTTAGTCATGCTTTTCAGTTTGCGGTTGGTTTATCAGGTGCATACTAGCGCTATTTGCCGGAATTCGCTTTTATACGATGGTAATAAACGCTAATCTTGGAACCGGCCACAGATCGGGAAGACAACTATGAAACACTACCAAATGTACATCGATGGCGAATGGTGTGACGCATCTGACGGAGCGCAGCTTGAGTCGATTAATCCTGCCACCGGCGAGGTATGGGCGACCGCGGCAATCGCCGGCGAAACCGAGGTGAAGCGGGCTGTGGCGGCGGCCAAACGCACGCTGAACTCGGGTCCCTGGGCCAGTATGAATGCGACGCAACGTGGAAAACTGCTGCGTCGCCTGGGTGACTTAATTGCCGAGAATTCGAAGATGCTGGGTGAAATCGAGACCATCGATAGCGGTAAGCTGGCCAAGGAAACTCGAGCCCAGACCGGCTATGTTTCGGATTACTATTACTACTACGCGGGCCTTGCCGACAAGATCCAGGGTGCGACGTTGCCGATCGACAAGCCCGATATGCATGTTTACACCAAGCGCGTCCCGATCGGCGTGGTTGCCGCGGTAGTGCCGTGGAATGCCCAGATGTTTCTGACTGCAACCAAGCTGGGGCCGGCACTGGCGGCCGGCAACACGGTCGTATTAAAGGCCTCGGAAATGGCGCCGGCACCGATGTTCGAATTCGCCAGAATCGTCGATGAAGCCGGTTTTCCACCGGGCGTGGTAAACGTGATTACGGGTTACGGCGAACCCTGTGGTCGGATGCTGACCAGCCATCCGGACGTGGCCCGCGGCGGGCCCGAAACCGCCCGACATATCGTGCGCAATACCGCCGAAAATTTTGCCGTGGTATCGCTGGAACTGGGTGGTAAATCGCCAATTCTGGTTTTTGATGACGCCGATCTCGAGGGTGCCGTGAACGGCATTATCGCGGGTAATTTCGGGGCCACCGGGCAGAGCTGCGTTGCTGGATCCAGGGTGTTTATCCAGTCCAGTATCCGCGAGCAAATCCTCGAAAAACTGGTTGAACGCGCCGGCCAGATCTGTATTGGTGATCCCCTCGCAGACGATACCCAGGTTGGGCCCCTGTGCACCCGGGAACTGCTCGACCACATCAGCGAGTCTGTCGATGACGCGGTTAAAGAAGGAGCCAGGCTGTTGTTTGGCGGCAAGCGTCCCGAAGGTTTTGATACGGGGTGGTATTACAGCCCCACCATACTGGACTGCCCGCACCAGGATATCCGCACCGTGCGCGAAGAAATGTTTGGGCCAATTTTGTCGGCATTGAGTTTCGATACCGAGGAAGAGGCGATCGAGATGGCCAATAATTCCGATTTTGGCCTTGGATCCGGTGTTTTCACGTCCAACGTGGCGCGCGCAATTCGCGTATCGGATGCCATCCATTCGGGAATTGTCTGGGTCAACACCTACCGCGTTATTTCGCCGATCGCCCCGTTTGGCGGATTCAAGAACAGTGGTCCCGGTCGGGAGAGTGGCATCGACACCATCTACGACTACACCCGCACCAAGACAGTCTGGATCAATACCTCGACTGAACCGATGGCGAATCCATTCATTATGCGTTAACAGTACCCCCGGCTCGGTTCGACATCCCCGGTAGCTACTGCCATCCTCGCATACTTACTGTCATCCCCGCTGTCGCGGGGATGACAGTGGTGCGCTCTGGGAGTGCTACTTGATGCTTTGCCAGTAGGCGACGAACTGCACCGCAATTCGCCCGCTGCGTGAACCGCGTTGGGTCGCAAATCGCAGCGCTTCGGCGCGCGCGTCTTCTGTCATTGTCAAGCCACGGCGTTGCAGGGTTTGCTCGACGACCGCCAGGTACTGTTCCTGGGTGAATGGGTGGAACGACAGCCACAATCCGAAACGGTCGGATAGCGAGATTTTCTCCTCGATGCTGTCACTCGGATGTAATTGACCATCGACCATGCTGCTGTCGAGATTGTCCTGCATCGATTCAGGCATCAGGTGACGTCGATTCGAGGTCGCATAAATGATGACGTTGTCAGGCTGGGGTTGTAGCGATCCCTCGAGACAGGCCTTGAGCGCCTTGTAGGAATCGTCATTGGCCTCGAACGATAAATCATCAAGATAGATGATGAATTTGCGCCCATCGCTCGCCAGGTGGTGGATGACATCGAACAGCTCGCCCGTTGCCGACTTCGGAATTTCAACAATGCACAACCCGCGGTCCCTGAATTCATTCAGTTGTGCCTTGATTAACGATGACTTGCCGGTGCCGCGCGCACCCCACAGCAGGGCATTGTTGGCAGTCTTGTTGGCAAGGAACTGGGCGGTGTTACGCAGCAACAGGTTTTGCTGGCGCTCCAGATGCAATAGTTCAGATTTGTCGACCTGGTCAAACGGCGAAATTCCGTCGAGACCGTTGGCAGACCAGCGATAGGCGCAATATCCCGCCTCGGTCCTGATTTCGGTTTGACCGGGAATCAGTTTTTCAACCCGGTCAAGCAATGCGTCGACGCGTTTGAAAATTTTGTCGATATCAGTCATCAGACCTCGAGCTTCCTGTATTTTATCCGGTGCGGCTGATCGGCATCCTGGCCCAGTCTTTGTTTACGATGGGATTCATACTCGGTGTAGTTACCCTCGTAAGTATAGACCTCACTGTTTCCTTCGAACGCAATAATGTGCGTTGCGATGCGGTCGAGAAACCAGCGATCGTGAGAAATGACGACGAGCAGGTTACCGCCACTCTTAAGCAGCTTGGCGAGATGCAGGCGGTTGCGCTCACCGCCGGAGAGGTCCTTGACAAACTTCTGCTGTGCGGCGCCGCGAAAATTGAAGCGCGATACGTAGGCCCGCGACGGAACTTCGTAGCTGCCGACCACGATGTTATCGAGCCCGTCAGAGAGTTCCTCCCAAACGGTCTTGCTGCCATCGAGGTCATCACGAGACTGGTCGACGTAGGCGATTTTTACCGTCTCTCCAATCTTTATCGTGCCTTCATCGAGCGTTTCCTGGCCGACGATGATGCGAAACAGCGTGGTTTTACCCGCGCCGTTGGGTCCAATGATGCCGACGATGCCGCCGCGCGGTAGTTTGAATTCCAGGTCCTGGTAAAGCAGCTTATCAGCATAGGATTTTTTGCCGTCCTCGATTTCAACCACGACGTCGCCGAGTCGAGGCCCGGGGGGGATATAGAGTTCGCGGGTTTCCGAACGCTTTTGGTACTCCTGCGACGACAGTTCTTCAAACCGTTTCAAGCGGGCTTTGCTTTTCGACTGTCGACCCTTGGGATTTGCGTGCACCCATTCGAGCTCCGCCTGCATCGATTTCAGGCGCGCCTTTTCGGAACGCTCCTCGTGTTCCAGCCGCTTCTGTTTCTGTTCTAGCCAGGACGAGTAGTTTCCTTCCCAGGGAATCCCGTGGCCGCGGTCGAGCTCGAGGATCCAGCCGGCGACGTTATCGAGAAAATAACGATCATGCGTAACAGCCACCACGGTCCCGGGGAAGTCCTTGAGAAAGCGCTCCAGCCAGGCCACCGATTCTGCATCAAGGTGGTTGGTGGGCTCGTCCAGGATCAGCATATCGGGATTTGACAACAGCAAACGGCACAGTGCGACGCGCCGCTTTTCTCCACCGGATAAATTCTCGACAGCCGCATCCCAGGGCGGTAAACGCAGTGCGTCGGCGGCGACGTCGAGTTTGCGGTCCAGGTCCCAGGCACCCGCCGCATCGATTTTTTCCTGCAAATCGGCCTGTTGTGCCAGCAACTCGTTCATTTCATCGTCGGACATGGGTTCGGCGAACTTCATATTGATTGCGTTGAACTGGTCAAGCAGTGACTTGGTCTCAGCGACGCCCAGTTCGACGTTGCCACGCACATCCAGGCCTCCATCGAGCTCGGGTTCCTGTGGCAGGTAGCCGATTCTGATACCTGTTTGCGGACGCGCCTCGCCGCTGTGTTCGGTATCAACGCCGGCCATGATGCGTAACAGCGTCGATTTACCGGCGCCGTTATAGCCGAGTACCCCGATTTTCGCGCCCGGGAAAAAATTGAGCGAAATATTTTTCAGGATTTCGTTTTGCGGGGGCACCACCTTGCCGACCCCGCTCATGGTATAAATGTATTGCGCCATGCCTCTTGTCCAGGTTCAGAATTGGCGTATTCTAACAGCGCTTATAAAATTAAAAACACCTTCGTGGGCTTAAGGATTTGCCGGATCTATTGATATTGACAAACCGCCCGTTTCTTCGCATGGTAACGCTGCAGATTATTTAGCTTATTAATGACCCGACTTCGACTATTATGTGGAACATCAAACTCGCGTTAGCGCCCGACAAAACAGCCCAAAGGTAAGCCGCCATGAGCATGAAAGAAATGCAGCAACAAAGTTATCTTCACGGCATGAACGCTGCATTCATCGAGGAACTCTACTCGAGATACCTTAAAGACGAAAATGACGTCGACGAAAACTGGCG
>CALZHS010000472.1 GCA_945787265.1 uncultured Gammaproteobacteria bacterium
GCTCCTGCGCCCTCGCAAAAACACGCGACGGAATAGCCCAGGTATCGCCCTCGAAGCGACCGTTGATGAGGTGATTAAGATAACCAAGGTAGACAGCAAATGCCGATACCAGGACCAGTATCGCAACCAGGCGGTAGCGCTTCAGGTATCGACGATTGCCGGATTTCGGTTTCTTGAGTTTTAGCTTGGGTGGCATTGCGGCGCCGCTCCAGCTCGGCGGCTACCCGGTTTTCCGCTTCGCTTTTACCGCATCAGCGAGTTCATACAGCAGCATCTCGGAATCTTCCCATCCAATGCAGGCATCGGTGATGCTTTGCCCGTAGGTCAGTTCGGCGCCCGCCTCGAAATCCTGCCGCCCTTCGACCAGGTGCGATTCAATCATCAGCCCGAAAATGTTGTCCTGGCCGGTTTTGATTTGATGAATGATGTCACGGCAAACCTCGATCTGCTTGTGATACTGTTTCTGGCTATTGGCGTGGCTGGTATCGACCATCAGCCGCGGATTCAGGCCCGACGCCTCCAGTTTTTCAGTCACGGCAGCCACGCTGACGCGATCATAGTTCGGACGATCGCTGCCGCCGCGTAAAATGACATGGGTGTACTCGTTACCGGCAGTCGTAAAAATTGCCGAATGCCCCTGCAGCGTGATCGAGATAAAGTGATGCGATCCCTGGGCAGCCCGCATTGCGTCGATTGCAACCTGCACCCCGCCATCGGTACCGTTCTTGAAACCTACCGGGCAGGAAAGACCCGATGCCAGTTCACGATGTCCCTGGCTCTCGGTCGTGCGCGCGCCGATCGCGCCCCAGGAAACCAGGTCGGAAATATACTGCGGGCTGATCAAATCAAGATACTCGTGACCCGCCGGTACACCTTTTTCAGCGAGGCTTAGCAGCAGTTCGCGCGCCTTGCGCACGCCCTTGTTGATGTGGAAGCTGCCATCCAGGTTGGGATCGTTGATCAGGCCTTTCCAGCCAACCGTGGTGCGGGGTTTTTCAAAATAAACCCGCATCACGATAATCAATTCGTTATCGAGCTCCTGCATCAGTTTACGCAAGCGGTCGGCATACTCATGCGCGGCCTTGGTGTCGTGTATCGAGCAGGGGCCGATTATCACCACCAGACGATCATCCTTGCCGTCCAGCACGTCGTAAATTTGCTGGCGCGTGGTGGCAACCGTGTTCGCAGCCAGCTCCGAAAGGGGAAGTTCCTGCATCAGCTCCTCTGGAGTCTGGATTTCCTGGGTGCCGGTAATGCGCAGGTCTTTGGTTTGGGGCATCGTCATTTTGGGTGTCTTTCCGGGGCAGCTATCTATTTGAAAAAAGGCGGTATTCTTAACTATTGAAGGCTCAAATACCAGCAGTAAATGATTCCAGCAGAGTCCGTGTCTGCTCCGTTTTCAAACGTGGACCGAACTGGGTAACGATCTTTGCCGAGGCCAGTGACGCAAGATCCCCAGCCTGGTGAAAACTCATGCCCTCGCACAGCCCGTACAAAAAGGCGCCCGCAAACATGTCACCGGCACCCAGCGTATCGATCGCCTGCACCTGCACCGGCTTGATTTCGATCAAGGCATCCCCGTCGAACAGCAAGGCGCCGTCCTTGCCCCGCGTGATTGCGAAACTGCGGGATATCTTCTTGAACAATTGCACCGCTTCGTCGAGGCTATCGGTTCTGGCCAGTTCCCGGGCTTCGTCATCGTTGGCAAACAGCAGGTCGACGCGGTCACCGATCATGGATTCGATCGATTCGCGAAAAAACTTGACCATGTTCGGATCGGATAACGTCAGCGAGGTTTTGATTTCGCGGCTTTCGGCAATTCGGCGCGCCTCGATAGCGGCATCACGGGTATTTTCAGAGCTCGCCAGGTAACCCTCGATATAAATGTACTCAGAGTGTTTTATGGCGTCGGTATCGATATCACTGGTATCGAGTTCGGCACTCACCCCGAGAAAGGTATTCATGGTGCGATCCGCATCGGGAGTCACGAATACCAGGCATTTACCGGTTACGCCGGCCGGTAGCGGTTTAAAATCAAGATTCGAGTTCACCCCGGAATCGTGCAGGTCCCTGGCAAAAATCTGCCCGGTCATGTCGCTCGAAACTCGACAGTCGAGGTGAGTCCTGGCGCCCATCTGCGCAAGCGCAATAATCGTATTCGCCGCAGAACCACCACAGGTCATGCTTTCGTGCGACTC
>CALZHS010000473.1 GCA_945787265.1 uncultured Gammaproteobacteria bacterium
TTCCTGTTCCTCGCCATTACCGGGTTGATACTGTTGCTGGGCCGCCCGCTGCTGATTCCGCTGTTCGGCAAGGATTTCTTTGCGCTGCTGGCCTCGGCGAGCAAGGAGGGGCACAACCTGTTCGGCCCGCTGTTCCTGGTATCGCTGATCATGATGCTGATCAGCTTCGGGCGACGCAATATTTACGAAAAGGGCGATCTGACCTGGTTGCTCAAGGGCGGTGGCCTGATCGGCAAGGGTCACGCTTCGGGTGGTTTTTTCAACATGGGTGAAAAAACCTGGTACTGGATGGTAATTTTGATAGGTCTCGTGATTTCGATCAGCGGCCTGATCCTGGTATCGCCCAATTTCGGTCAGAGCCGCGTGATCATGGAGTTCACCCATATCCTGCACACGGTCAGCGCGATGATATTAATCGTGGTATCGGTCGGCCATATGTATCTCGGCTCGATCGGCACCGAAGGCGCGCTCGAGGGCATGAAAACCGGCTACGTGGATATCAAATGGGCAGACGCGCATCACGATCGCTGGGGGAAACACTGCCATGAGCAGGACTTAATCGTCTCCGCTGAGGAGTACGCACGGCTGCAGGGACAAAGCGGGAATGTATCTGAACCCGCGACGGAGCCAGGCAAATGATCGAATACCTGATTGACGGACCACTTTGGTATCTTTCGCTGGCGGTGTTTTGTATCGGCGTCGTCTGGCAGCTGGGCAGCATTATTTTTGCAAGCCGTAAAACCGACCTTTCCGTGGCCCGCGACTCGGCGACTGAGGGTGCGGTCAAAACCGTTTTTAGCCGTTTTCTTCCGCACAGGGAAATTGCGCCCCAAATCAGAATGCAGGTCATTGCGGGGTACATGTTTCACCTGGGCCTGTTCGCGTTACTGTTCTTCGCAGCGCCTCACGTACTGTTTCTCGAGGAAAATTTACTTGGTTTCGGCTGGACACCGATGCCGCACTGGGCCTTTATCGTCTCCGCCCAGTTCGCCTTTCTCGGCCTGATCATGTTGTGGCTACGGCGGATCATGAACCCGGTCAGCCGGCTGATATCGACACTCGACGATCACGTCGCCGCAATCCTGACCTTCGTTGTCATGCTGACCGGCTGTTTCGCGCTGCTCGAGGGCTCGACTGCGCTGCGACTGTTGCATCGCTTCACGGTTGAACTATGGCTGATTTATTTTCCGTTCAGCGCACTGATGCACACCTTCACCTTCGTGCCGAGCCGCGCCTTTACCGGTGCCTGGTTCGGACGGCGCGGCATCGATGCCTAGGAGGTAAATCCAGTGAGCGAAAGACTCGAACGCGGCCTCGAAACCCTGCGCGGTGAAATCGACAGCAAGGTCAAATCCTTCTTTTCGAGCTGCGTACGCTGCGGCATTTGCGCCGAGGCCTGCCTGTTTTATACCGAGACCAACGATCCGCGCTATACGCCGATTTACAAAACCGAGCCACTGCGCAAACTGTGGCAAAAGGAATACAGTTTCTGGGGCAAGCTCAGCAGCGCACTCGGTATCAGCAAACCCATGACCGAGGCGGATCTCGCCGACTGGGAAGAGCTGGTTTACGATGGCTGCTCTATGTGCGGGCGTTGCAGCATGGTGTGTCCGGTTGGTGTCGATATTTCGATGGTCATCTTCAAGGTCAAGCATGGCCTGGCCAAGGCCGGCTTTTCACCCGAGGGACTGGTCGGCGCGACCCAGCGCGCGGTCGATATCGGCAGCCCGATGGGTATTACCATGAAAGCGGTCGCAGCGACGATCAAACACGTCGAGGCGAATACGGGACTCAAGGTGCCGCTCGACGTCGAGGGTGCCGATTATCTCGCGTTGCTGTCGTCGAATGAAATCGCGCTCTACCCCGAGTATCTCGAGTCGATCACAAAGATTTTTGATCACGCCGGCGTTAGCTGGACCCTGTCATCCCAGGCCTACGAGGCTACCAACTCAGGACTACAAATCGGTAACAAGACGATCGCCGGACAATTGGTGCAGCGAGTCGTCGACGGCGCCGAGAAACTCAAGGTCAAGAACGTGATCAGTCCGGAGTGTGGCCACGCCTATACGGCGCTGCGCTGGGAGGGCCCGAATTTCGTCGGCAAGGCCTATCCGTTCCGCGTCGTGCACATTCTCGAATTGCTCGATGAGCTGCGCGCCGAGGGCCGGCTTAAGACGACCGGTATGGAGCATGAAC
>CALZHS010000474.1 GCA_945787265.1 uncultured Gammaproteobacteria bacterium
CACAGTTGACATATACGGCGCAGCCGGCTCACCGGGGAGCATGTCGATCAACGCCATTTCCCAGTCCAGGTAGGCGCGATTCTCGGCCATCAAGGCCTCATGGTTACTATAGTCGCCGGGATCGAGGTCGCGAGCTTCCACTGGGCTCGCAACGCTGCCAGGCCCGAACTCGAGATTTTCCTTGTCGTCGTCCAGGGAAAACACGAACACGCGCCGCCAACCCATGCGCCTCAACCAGACCGCGGTCGTAATCGCCCTGACCCGATCCCCATCGATCAGGATAACCGTGGCATTGCGCACCACCAGGTAGCGATCAATATTTTGCAGCAGATGTCCACCCGGCACATGAATCGAACCCCTGATATGCCCCGCTTCGTATTCTTTGCGGCTGCGCACATCAATCAGGTAACGGCTGCGATGCGCCTGCATCGGGATTGAGCTGACGCGATCGATATACCAACGCTCTGCCAGCTGTCTCGCGGTGGCGCGGATCGTCGGCAACGCATCGGGCTGCGGTTCGGGAATCGCCGACTGGTTGCCGTGTTCAAGCTCGAGGCCTTCGAACTGCCAGGCCATGGTGCCATTTTCGAGCGCGTAGACTCGCTTGCAGCCGGCATCAATCAACGTCTGGGCACCGATGATACTGCGGGTTCGTCCGCCGCAATGCACCACGATCTCGGCTTCGGGTTGGTCCAGTGGGAGCACCCGGTAAAGCAGCTCGGCGCCCGGGCACAGCATCGCTCCCGGAATGCAATAGCTTTCGTGTTCCTCGGCGGTGCGCGAATCGATCAGCAACAGTTTGGCGCCGTTTTTCTGTCGATGGCTTAACTCGGCCGCCGTCATCGCCGGTGTCCCACAGACCTTTCCGATAAACTCACCGAAAGCCTTTCCGGGCACGCTGACACCCGAAAAAACGGCCCCGCCCGACGCTTTCCAGGCAGGGATACCGCCGTAGAGAATCGCGACATTCGAGTAGCCCCAAGACGCCAGTACTCGAGCCGCCTGTTCGGCTTCGCCGCCACCGGCATCGCATAGCACGCACAGGGTATGCGTAAGCGGTACCGCGGATTCGATCGATTGCTCGAGCTGGTTAACGGGTAGATTACTGGCGGCCAGCAGATGTCCTGCTGCAAAATCCGCTGCCCCGCGCGGATCAATTACCGCGAACTCGGTATCGCTGCGAAACAGCATCCGAAACTTGTCGATTGACACTTGCTCTGTCATGTTCCCATCGTTTGTCATTCCGTCCAATCCCGGCACCGGAACTGGCGACACGCACGCAATCCATCAAAATCCGTAAGGGTGGTTACCCGTGTTACCATGGATACCGCGTTCCGACGCATCGTCTCAGGGGCCAGGCTGACCTGCATTATAAACTTAGTGACTCTGAATTCACCTTTAAATACTATTCCTGCTTTCGGCGTGGATATCAAATATGACCGCTCCAGCAACGATGCGCGCAGTAGTGCTTACCGGGCACGGCGGCCTCGACAAACTCGAGTACCGCGAAGATTGGCCGACGCCAATGCCTGCAGCCGGCGAGGTACTGGTTCGCGTCGCCGCCTGCGGCCTTAACAATACCGACATCAACACTCGCACCGCCTGGTATTCCAACTCGGTAACCGGGGGCATTACCGAGGCCGCCGGCAAGGAAGGATTTACCGGGGCTGATGACGATAGCAGTAGCTGGGGTAGTACCGGAATTAGTTTTCCACGCATCCAGGGTGCCGACGTCGTCGGTAAAATTGTTGCAGTCGGGGAAGGCGTCGGGACTTCACGCATCGACGAGCGGGTCATTCTCGACCCCTGGATTCTAGCCAGCGGCGACTGGCTCGACGCGTCGCGTTCCCGTTATTTAGGTTCGGAGTGCGACGGCGGTTTTGCCGAGTACACGACGATACGCAGTGAAAACGCCTTCCGTATCAACACGCGACAAAGCGATCCCGAATTGGCAACCTACCCTTGCGCTTACACCACCGCCGAGAACCTGACCGCGCGTACCGGGTTGAAACCCGGTGAGACAGTCGTAATCGCCGGTGCTTCCGGCGGCGTCGGCTCGGCCGCAATCCAGCTATGCCGCCTGAGAGGGGCTCGAGTGATTGCTATAGCATCGTCATCCAAGACCGATTTACTGAAAAAGCTCGGCGCCGAACAGGTTATTGACCGTGATACCGACAACCTGGAGC
>CALZHS010000475.1 GCA_945787265.1 uncultured Gammaproteobacteria bacterium
GCAGATGATCGGCCTGGTCGAGCGAGATAAAGCTCTTCGGATGTCTTGCCGCCTGGTAGATGCTGGCCGCCTCGTCGATCGACACAATCGTATCTACGGGTGAATGAAATACGAGAAGCGCGGCGCCAAGGTCGCGGATGCTTTCGGTGGACGAATATCGATCGATATCGTCGAGGAACTGTTTCTTGATCGAAAACTCGCGCACGCCCAGCGCAACCACCGCTTCACCCTGCTGCTGAATCTGGTCAGCTTTTTCCTTGAAAAGATGGGCCACGTGTTTTGCGGTCGCGGGTGCGCCAATGGTTACCACTGCCTTGATGGAATCGAGTTTTGCCGCCGCGCCGAGGACCGCGGCACCACCGAGACTATGGCCGATCAGAATTTGCGGGGCTCGATACTGTTCCTCAAGCGCCTTTGCGGCCAGGATCAAGTCCTCGATATTCGACGAAAAATTGGTATTGGCAAAATCGCCATCGCTGCTGCCCAATCCGGTAAAGTCAAAACGCAAAACCGCGATGCCCCTGGCGGCGAGGGCGCGACTGATTCTCGATGCCGCAGCGATATCCTTGCCGCAGGTAAAGCAGTGCGCAAACAGTGCAAAACTGGAAACATCGCCAACCCGCTCGGGCAGTTCTAGCAAACCGGCGAGCTTTTCACCATTGGGATTTTCAAATTCCAGCTTGATTTTGTTCATTATGTTGCTCCCAAGAGGTTATGATTGTGTGACTCGCAGTAAATCGACAGGTTCCCGTTGAAGCGAAAGTTTAATCGATTTCTACGCTGGATTTTATTTCTCTGGGTAAAGGTCGAGGTTTTTCCCGCAGATAATCCGGCCTCGGTGCTGGATCCGGCGCGGCCGACACTCTACGTGCTCGCCGACCGGGGAATGAGCGATTTACTGGTGTTGACCCAGGCCTGCCGGCGCTACGGTCTTCCCGAACCGGCCACATCTATCCCGATCGATGCCTTGAGCCATTACCACTCTGTCTACAGCATTGCTTCACGCAGCCCGCTGATCGACTGGATTAAGCGCCGGCGCAAACGTTCGGCGATGCTGACCGAGTTAATGCAGGCTTTCGCAGACGACAACAGCCTGGATTTGCAGGTTGTACCGGTTTCGGTTTTCTGGGGCCGCTCCCTGTCGCGTCACAAAAACTGGCTGCAGGTGCTGTTCGCGGATACCTGGGCACTTGCCGGGCGTACCCGTAAATTTTTTACCATTTTATTTCACGGGCGTAACGCGCGACTTATATTTTCGCAGGCACTCGATTTCCGCGAGCTTATTGAGCAGAACGGAAATGACGAACAGGATCTGCAGGAATCGCTGGTTGCCATACTGCGACAACAGCGCGAAGCCACCCACGGGCCCCAGATCACCAGCCACAAGCACCTGTCCGCTAAAGTTATTGAAGATCAAATCGTTCAGAACCTGATCTCCGAAGAGGCCGATGGTACGCTGCTAAGCTATACACGGGCACACAAGTACTGTCGCGAGATATTTGCCGACTGCACCCAGCTGACGATCGAAGTCATGCTGCGATTATTACGAGCGTTCTGGAACCGATTCTATAGCGGGATCGAGGTATACAATGCCGACCGCATTCGCCAGGCTGCCCTGACCCATCAACTGGTGTACGTTCCCTGCCATCGGAGCCATGTCGATTACCTGCTGCTTTCTTACGTCATCTACAACGAGAACCTGGCGCTGCCGTATATCGCCGCAGGAGACAATCTCAACATCCCCTTTATCGGCCGGATATTACGCGGCGGCGGAGCGTTCTTTATCCGCCGCAGCTTCAAGGAGAACGCCATCTACAACGCGGTGATGCGCGCCTATATTAACCAGCTGGTTGAGCTCGGGGTTCCGCTGGAATATTTTGTCGAGGGTGGTCGCAGCCGCACTGGAAGAATGCTCAAGCCCCGGTTCGGCATGCTGGGAATGACCGTCGATGCCTACATCAAAAGCCAGGCCCGACCCCTTGCTTTTGTTCCCGTTTATATCGGTTACGAGAAACTAATCGAGGGTAAGTCTTACCTCGGTGAACTCTACGGGGGTAAAAAGAAACGCGAATCAACCCTGGGTGCATTAACCGCAATCTTCAGGCTCAAGGGTCACTTCGGCAAGGTTACCGCGAGCTTCGGTGAGCCCATTGAACTCGACCAGATACTTCAGCAAC
>CALZHS010000476.1 GCA_945787265.1 uncultured Gammaproteobacteria bacterium
AAGCACGATTTTCTTCAGGTTCGAATCGGCCGAATAGTGCAGAAAACGTCGCCCGGTTTCGGTCGAGCCGGTAAATGACAGCATGTCGATTCCCGGATGACGCCCCATGGGTTCACCCACGTCAGGTCCCATACCGGGAATCACGTTGAGGACGCCGCGTGGTAATCCCGCCTCGAGCGCAAGCTCGGCGATGCGCAGCGCGGTCAGGCTGGTTTGCTCGGCGGGCTTTAAAATCACCGCGTTACCCGCTGCCAGCGCCGGCGCAATCTTCCACGCCATCATCAGCATTGGAAAATTCCAGGGCAGCACGCAACCCACCACACCCACCGGTTCGCGCACCACGATCGCCATTGCGTCATCGCCGACCGGCGCCGACTGGTCGTAAATCTTGTCGATTGCCTCGGCGTGCCAGATCAGGCAGTGAATCGTCTCCGGTAAGTCGATGGTTTCACAATCGCGCACCGGTTTACCGGAATCGAGACTTTCCATAACCGCGAGTTCGTGACTGTTACGCTTCATCAGCTTGGCGATCAATATTTCCTTGCGGTCGCCGGGATGGAGTTTGCTCCAGCGGCCGTCATCGAAGGCCTCGCGCGCTTTCCTGACCGCGAAATCGACATCCTTGGCGTTACAGGCCGCGATTTTCGCTATCGTCTTTCCGGTGGCCGGGTTAATCGACGCAAACGTCTTTCTTGATTTCGCTGCCTGGAACTTGCCGTCGATAAAGGCATTGCACGGCAGGTTAAGGTCCTCGGCGATTGCCTGGTACTCGGCACGGGTGAGTAACGTCGTCATCAGCCTTTACCCTCCTGGATATCTGCAAAAGTGGTATTCATTACGCGAATCACCTGTTCGAGTGATCGCTTGTCATCTTTGTTGAGCGGCTGCAGCGGTCGGCGCGGTGGCCCCGACGGCAGGTTACGACCCGTCATGCCGTGCTTGACGCACTGGATGAACTTGCCGCCCTGCTCCAGCACACCCATCAACGGCATCATCGCCGACATTATTTTGCGGCCCTTGTCGAAGTCCCCTTCCACGGCGCAGGCCTGGTAGAGCCCGATGTGGATTTCGGGCGCGAAATTAGACCCGGCACAAACCCAGGAACGCGCGCCCCAGGCGAAAAATTCCAGCGCCTGGTCGTCCATCCCGCAGGACAGCTGAATGTGCGGGTAATCGCGTGCCAGCAGGTGCACCCGGTTCGGATTGCCCGAGCTTTCCTTGATCGCGCAGAAATTGGGGGAACGCCCGACCCGGTCGAGGTATTCCTCACCCATGTGCGCACCCATGCGATCGGGAAAGTTGTAAAGCAGGATCGGCAGGTTGGCAACGCGATCGATCGCCAGCGCATGCAGCGCGTTCTCGCGCTCCGTCGGGATTGCATAGGGTGGCGTTGCGACGAGCAACGCATCCGCACCCACTGCGACCGCGGCCTTCGCGTATTCGATCGAATCCTCGGTGCGTATCGCACCGGTGCCAACGATATAGCTGGTACGTCCCTTGACGCGTTGCTTGATAAACTTCATCAGTTCGAAGCGTTCTTCCATCGTCTGCGCGTAATATTCGCCGGTGGTACCGGCCGAGATGATGCCGTGGACACCGGCCTCGATCAGGAAGTCGACAATCTCCGCAAGCCGATCGTAGTCGATACTGTAATCCTCGCGGTACGGGGTGATGACCGGGGTATAAATACCTTCAAATTTCATCGCGGGTATCCTGGCTTATGAATTCACCGCCGCCATATCGAAGGCGAGCGGATCGGGTTTGACAAAATGTTCGATCAGGTCGCGCGACAGTTCCCAGTGCTCGACGATCAGGTCCACGATACGCTGGCTGTCGCCGGCTTCTATCGCTTCGATCATCTCGTCATGATGCCGAACCGCGCTGAACATGCGGCTTTCCATTTCCCGGTCGCGCGGCCGGTAGAAGGTCTGGCTGATGCGCGCGTGGTCGATCAGCAGGCGATCGTAGCTGGGTTTCAGGTAGGGGTTATCCGCCATCTCTCCCATCAGCGCGTGGAAACACTGGTTCCAGTAAACCATGTCGGTGCTCGCCTTGATCGCGATCGCGACACGAAACTTTTCCTGGATTTCACGCATCTGCTGGATTTGCCCAGGCTTTGCGTGCTGTGCCGCGAGTTTTCCGATCGCGGAATAAATCATCGGCGCGGTGATGAAGAAATCGCGCAATACCTTGTATTCCATTGAAGACACGTAGGCGCCGCGATTGCTGACAATCTCGACGCAGCCCTCGCCGGCTAGACCGCGCAATATTTCGCGTAACGGGGTACGCGAGATTTTATACTGCTCGCTGAGCCGTGCCTCGTCGAGCGCCGTGCCCGGCTCGAGCTGCAGTGTCAGAATCTGCCGTTTCAGATCGTCATAGATCGCCTGTTTATCCATGATCTTATTTTGCATTTTTAAGGTATACAAATTGTATACATCTTCAAAACAAATACAAGTGGATGACCACAGAAACCTTCGTAACTGCGAAATCGTCTCGGCCCGTCGTTTAGTTTTATACCGCGGCCCGTGTAGCTGTCCCGCGCCCCGTATAGCTGTCTTCCGCGGCCCGTATACTGTCATCTCTCAACCCGTT
>CALZHS010000477.1 GCA_945787265.1 uncultured Gammaproteobacteria bacterium
GCTAACCCGTCTGATGAAGAACACATGGTGGTTGCCACCGTTGCCAAGCGAGAAGCAGTTGACGCGATGCTGCACGCGCTGATCGGTTGCGGCCTCGAAGTGGACTCACTCGATATTGCACCGACCGCGCTGCGGCGCATTGTCAGCGCGCTCTACACCGGTCACGCCGCCGATAACGTGCTGATGATCAACACCTATCGAGACGAGTCCTACCTGACCGTGATATCGGGGCGCAGGTTGCTGTTCAACCAGGCGGTGGCCTTTGGTGAGCGCATGCTGCTCGACAACATCGCGCGCGAACTCGATATCACGGCCGAATCGGCGCGCGCGTTGGTCACCGATCATGGTCTCGCGCGGCAACCGCTGGCGCTGGCAATTAACGCCGAAGCCGAAAGCGACATCTCGGCGACCCTGCTTGAAATCGTCAAGCCCTGTTTCCTGGATTTGATCAACGAAATTAACCGGGTGCTGGTTTTTACCGCCTCGGAAACCCATGGCGTACCGGTGAGTCGCATCTGTCTGCTGGGCTGTATTGCCCACTGGCCCGGCGCCCAGCAGGTACTGCTGTCGTTGCTTGATTTCGACGCGCCCGATGGTCAGACCGAATTCACCCAGGTGTTCCGGGATGAAAATGATGACACCCGTATTCCGTGGGAAGGCCTGTTCTCCGAAATTTCGATCGCGATGGGGCTTGCGCTGAGGGGAATGGTAGCGGATGAATGAAATAGACCTGTTTCCCGATGATTTACGCAAGCGCCTGCTGCTGGTGCGCTGGTTCAAGTTTACCGGTTATGCGATTGTTTCGCTGACGGCGGTCATGGTCATTGCGTTTGTATTGCTGCGCGAGGCCAACGCGCAGATCGATGAGCAGATTCAGCACTTCCAGTCGCAGCGCGAAATCACTAACGCGAACCGCAAGCAGCTGGAGCAGCTCAACCAGCAAAAAAGCGACCTCAGGCAGCAACTGGACCTGCTGACCGGCTTGCGCAGCGGCGCCTCGGCCGAGCAGATGTTCATGATGATCGATCGCGCGTTGCCGGGACCCGAAGTCTGGCTGACCAACTGGAATTTTCGTCGCGCGGGCACTCCCGTGGAAGAAACCGGGGAAGCGGTTAACACGGGTTACTTTATCGTGATTTCGGCCGATAACAGGTCAAAGCAGGAAGAAACCTGGAAGATCGAGACCAACATGAGGATTCAGGGTCAGGCGCTTGACCATGTTGCAATGTCGAAATTCGTATTGAACCTGACCCAGCAGCCGGAGATCGAGAACGTGCGCATCGTCAACTCTCGTCAGACGACCGTCGACCGAATCAAGCTGGTCGATTTCAGCCTCGATATCGTAGTTTCGGCGAGAAACGGACGCAACTGATGCAGGATTTTTTTGAAAATGCGCAACCACGGGTCGTCGCGATGATGCTGATCGGCATCGTGCTGCTGGTCGTACTGGTTGAAGCAACCTACCTGCTGTGGCCGCAGGTAAAGAGTTACCGTGAACTCCATGCCAGCCACCAGGTGTTAAAGCGGGCCGTCAGCAATAACGAGAGTCTGAACAACCAGTTGCAAAAGATCGAAAGCGAGGTGAAAGATTTATCGCGTCAGCTGCATGGCGATATGGCGCAACTGCCGGTCAAGCAGATGGAATCCTTTGTTATCGGACGCCTGCAAAAGGTTTCCTGGGCCACCGATGTTGAACTGATGAGCGTGCAGCCCGGTAGCGGCAACCAGGTGCAGAATTTCCGCGAACGTCTGTTCGAGGTGAAATTGAATGCGCACTACCATGATTTCTTTGACTGGCTGCAAATCGTCAACCAGGAGCTGGGCTACATCGTGGTCAAGAAGTTTGAAATCAGTCCGGACGATCGGAATGCAATCGAGAACCCGAAGCTGAACCTGGCGCTGACCCTGGTGTCGTATCGAATGGAGCAAAACTATGGCTCCTAGTCTGCGCTTCGTCCTGCTGGTACCGTGCCTGGTTTGTTTCGTGCCCGCGCTCAACGCTGAATCCGCACTGTTCAGTCTGAGTAACAACCCTTTTAGTCGCCCCGAAATATTCAATGCGCCACCACCGCCGCCCGAACGCACGGTAGAGGCAATACCACCCGAAGAAGTGGTGCTCAAACTGACCGCAACCATGGTTTCGGAAACAGCGCCGATGGCAATTGTCGA
>CALZHS010000478.1 GCA_945787265.1 uncultured Gammaproteobacteria bacterium
CAATAACCTCCCGCTTGTCAACTCGTTTCGCTGCCAGGATTTTATCGACAACCAGCATCCAAATTATGTTGGCGACCTCGGGATTGGCGTCAATCCAGCGCTGGTCCAGCGCATCAAGGCCGCTGATTGCCTGCTGGTTATCGGTGCCAGACTGGGCGAGATGACCACCGGTGGTTTTACATTAATCGATATTCCCTGCCCGCGGCAACGCATGATTCATGTCCATCCGGGTGCCGATGAGCTCGGACATATCTACCAGCCCGACCTGGCGATTAACGCCAGCGCCGGCCCCTTTGTATCGGCTATAGCCGACACCAGGCTTAAACCGGCAAACGCCGATACCTGGCGGGAACAGGTTACGCAGGCGCACCAAAATTATCTCGACTGGAATCGCAGCATCAGTATTGATAGCAAGGTCCAGCTATCCGATATCATTCATCAGATTCGTGACCGCACCGACAACGACGCGATAATCTGCAATGGCGCCGGCAACAACACCAGCTGGCTGCACCGGTTTTTTCGCTACCGTCAATTTCGTACCCAACTGGCAGCAACCAGCGGCACCATGGGCTATGGCCTGCCCGCGGCGATCGCGGCAAAGCTTCGCTTTCCCGACCGTTGCGTAGTGGCCTTTAGCGGCGATGGCGACTTCATGATGAACGGCCAGGAACTGGCTACCGCGATGCAGTACCGCGTCAATATTATCGTAATCGTCGTTAATAACGGTATCTACGCGACCATCCGCATGCACCAGGAGCGTGAATATCCGGGCCGCGTGATCGGCACCGATATGATCAATCCCGATTTCGTTGCGCTGGCCAGGGCATACGGAGCGCACGGCGAACGGGTTGAAAATACCGCTGAATTTGAAGCGGCCTTCGAGCGTTGCCTGGCAGCCGACACGCCGACCCTGATCGAGGTAATGCTCGATCCCGCTATCCTGACCCCGACCGCGACCGTCGATAGCCTGCGTGCCCAGGCAAAGTGAACAGCGCCAACCTTAATCGACTGTCAGACCGCTGTGCTGCCAAACTGCTGATTTACAAGGCTTAAAATGACCGCTTCATATAGTATACTTCGCCGTCTTTGCGCATACCGAACGGGTTGCAATGGAAATTGAAGCACTTTTGATGCAGAGTCTGCAGCTCCTGGGCCTGGGTATGGGCGCGGTGTTTATTATCCTGGTTCTGTTGATTGCGATTGTTTCCATCGTGTCAAAAATCGTGCCGGAGGAAATCGTCAAGACTCCAGCGATCAGCAAAAGCGGCATCGATAATAATCATATCGTCGCGATATCCGCAGCAATCCGTCAATTTCGAAAAAACAGGTAGCCGAATATGTCGAACCCATTGTTGATTACCGACCTGGTTTTACGCGACGCGTCGCAGTCGCTACTGGCAACGCGGGTGCGCATCGAAGACATGCTGCCCATCGCCAAGAAACTCGACCAGGTTGGGTTCTGGTCTCTCGAAACCTGGGGCGGTGCAACCTTCGACGCCTGCATTCGCTTTCTCGGTGAAGACCCCTGGGAGCGTCTGCGGCAGCTCAAGGCAGCGATGCCCAACACGCCGATGCAAATGCTGCTGCGCGGACAGAACGCACTCGGCTACCGTCACTATGCCGATGACGTAATCGAAAAATTTGTCGAACGCTGTGCCGCGAATGGCATGGACGTTTTTCGCATCTTCGACGCGATGAATGACATGCGTAATTTCGAAACCGCGGTCAAGGCAACCATCGCCGTCGGCAAGCATGCCCAGGGCGCGCTCTCGTATACCCTGAGCCCGGTGCACAATGTCGATCTCTGGGTCGACATGGCAAAGAAGCTCGAAGACATGGGGTGCCATTCGATCTGTATCAAGGACATGGCCGGCCTGCTGAAACCCTATACCGCCGAGGAAATGGTCAGCCGTATCAAGGAGAGCTGCGCGGTTCCGTTGACGGTACACAGCCACTCAACGACCGGCCTGTCGACTGCGACACTGATGAAGGCGATCGACGCCGGTGTCGACATGATCGACACGTCAATCTCGTCGATGAGCCTGACCTACTGCCATTCGCCCACCGAAACCTTTGTTTCGATCATGGAGGACAGCGAGCGCGCCACGGGACTGGACCTCGACCTGCTGGAAGAAATCTCGCTCTATTTCCGCGAGGTCCGTAAGAA
>CALZHS010000479.1 GCA_945787265.1 uncultured Gammaproteobacteria bacterium
AGAATCTGCTCGCTTGCACCGGCCACGACACGCGGCGTATCGACATCCTCGATGCGCAGCAGCCAGTTGCCCCGTTGCGACTTCGCCTGACAGTAACTCGCGAGACCCGCGACCAGGGAGCCAAAATGCAGGGGTCCCGAAGGTGAGGGTGCGAATCGTCCGGTTATCGGGTTCAAGACAGCAGGTTTTCGAGAATACTCTGGTAAATGTCGGACAGTTTGTCGAGTTCTGTTGTATTCACGTGTTCGTTGAGTTTATGAATGGACTCGTTCACGGGACCGAGTTCGAGCACCTGTGCACCGGTAGGAGCGATAAATCGGCCATCCGACGTTCCGCCGGTGGTTTCGAGCGAAGTGGTAATTCCGGTGTGCTGCTTGATGGCCTGCTGTGCTGCCGCGACCAGTTCGCCCTCGGCTGTCAGGAAGGGATAGCCTGAAATTGACCAATCGATGTCATATTCGAGTTCGTGCTTGTCGAGGATTACCCGGGTGGTTTCGATAATCTGTTTGGCGTCGATCTCGGTCGAGTAGCGCAGATTAAACGCAACCTCGGCGTGCGCTGGAACCACGTTATGCGCTCCGGTTCCCGAGTTGATATTCGATATCTGGAAGCTCGTCGGCGGAAAAAAGCGATTGCCCTGGTCCCACTCGTGTCGCGCGAGTTCATGCAGCGCCGGCATTGCGCGGTGGATTGGATTATCGACCTTGTGCGGATAGGCAACATGCCCCTGTACTCCGTGAATCACGAGTTTTGCGCCGATGGATCCCCTGCGACCGTTTTTCACAACGTCTCCAACGTGCAGATGACTCGAGGGCTCTCCGATCAGCGCCCAGTCGATTTTTTCACCGCGCGCCTCGAGGGTTTCGATCACCTTCACGGTACCGTTAACCGCCTTGCCTTCCTCGTCACTGGTAATCAACAGTGCGATCGAACCCTTATGCTCGGGTTGTCGGGCAATGAATCGCTCGCAGGCGGTTACCATCGCAGCAATGCTCGATTTCATATCCGCGGCGCCACGGCCATACAGGTTTCCATCGCGAATTTCCGGGACAAAGGGATCGCTAAGCCATTTCTCCAGTGGTCCGGGCGGTACCACGTCGGTATGCCCGGCAAAGGCAAGCACCGGGCCAGATTTACCGCGGCGTGCCCACAGGTTGGTGACATCTTCGAAAACCAGGGTTTCGCAATCAAATCCGATTTCGTTGAGTCGCTCGATCAACAGCGCCTGGCAGCCGGCATCGTCGGGTGTAACCGATGGCCTCGCGATAAGGTCTGATGCCAGTTTCAGGGTCGCACTGTCCATGGCCTAGCCGAAAATCTCCCGGTATTGTTCATCGCTGAAACCGACGTGGAGTTGATCGCCCGCGGCCAGTATCGGGCGCTTGATGATGGCCGGATTGTCGAGCATCACGTGAATTGCGGACTCAACGTCGATGTGTTCCTTAACTTCATTCGGCAAGGCACGCCAGGTCGTGCCCCGGCGGTTCAGCATGGCTTCCCAGCCCAGTGCAGACACCATGGACTGCAGTTGATTCCTGTCAAGGCCCTGCTTGCGGTAGTCATGGAAGCGGAACCCGATCTTGTGACGGTCGAGCCATGCCCTGGCTTTTTTGATGGTGTCACAGTTGGGGATGCCGTAGAGCGTCACTTCGTTAACCATGTTTTATCTATATGTTGCGTATCAGTTCGTTGATGCCGACCTTGGCGCGCGTTTTTTCGTCAACCTGTTTGACGATTACCGCACAATAGAGGCTGTACTTGCCATTTTCGGATGGCAAATTTCCAGCGACTACTACCGAGCCCGTCGGAATGCGTCCATAGGTCACTTCATCGGTTTCGCGATTATATATCTTGGTGCTCTGACCGATATAAACCCCCATCGAAATAACCGAGTTTTTCTCGACAATGACGCCTTCGACGACTTCCGAGCGAGCGCCGATAAAACAGTTGTCCTCGATGATGGTCGGCGAGGCCTGCAGCGGTTCGAGTACACCCCCGATACCGACCCCCCCGGAAAGATGATCGTTCGTGCCGATTTGCGCACAGGAGCCTACGGTCGCCCAGGTATCGACCATGGTGCCGCTATCGACATAGGCACCGATGTTGACATAAGAAGGCATCATGACGACGCCCGGGGCCACGAACGAGCCTTTGCGCGCAACGGCGCAGCCGTCGAACTTGGAGTCGACCTTGTCGAAGTACTGGGTAAATCCACCCGGCATGATTTGATTTTCACGAATCCGAAACGACAGCAACACGGCCTTCTTCAGCCACTCGTTGACCTGCCATCCCCCCGCAACCGGCTCGGCAACCCGCTCGCGCCCGCTATCCAGAAGATCGATTGCCTCGAGTACGGCATTCCTGGTCCCGGCATCGACGTTGCCGGGGTTTATTTCAGCGCGATTTTCGAACGCCTGTTCGATAATTTGCTGAATTTCAGCCATGGTGTTTCTCCTAAAGAACCGTTAACAGTGAATTGATGCGTTTGGCCGCATCGAGGCATTCGTCCAGGGGGGCTACCAGTGCCATTCGGACCCGGTTTTCACCGGGATTTTGGCCGCCGTAATCACGCGCCAGGAAACTGCCTGGCAGTACGGTTACGTTTTGTTCGGCGTAAAGACGCTGCGCAAACTCGGTATCTGAAACTGGCGTTTGAGCCCACAGGTAAAAACCCGCCTGCGGTTTCTGCGGCGCGAGTGTATCAGAAAGCACTGCCAAAACCTGCTCAAATTTTTTCCGGTAAAGGTCGCGGTTTGCGACAACATGGGCTTCGTCACGCCAGGCCACGGCACTGGCAGTCTGGGTTGCCGGGGGCAGCGCGCAGCCGTGATAAGTCCGGTAAAGCAGAAATTTTTCGATGATTGTCGCGTCGCCCGCGACGAACCCCGAGCGCAATCCGGGTAAATTGGATCTTTTCGACAGGCTGTGGAAGACCAGGCAATGGCTGAAACGGTCGTTTCCCATCGACGCGGCAACGCCGAGCAGGCCCGGCGGGGGATCGCGCTCGTCGAAGTAAATTTCGGCATAACATTCATCGCTTGCGATCACGAAATCGTGGCGATGGGCAAGCTCGATTAAGTGTTCGAGGTATTGGCCTGGCATAACTGCCCCGCTGGGATTACCCGGATTACAGATATAAATCATTTGGCAGTCCGACCATTCCTGGGCACTAATGTCGTCAAGATCGGGCAGGAAATCATTTTCGGGCAGGCAGGCGAGATATCGGGGTTTTGCGCCCGCCAGCAGCGCGGCACCCTCGTAAATCTGATAAAACGGATTCGGCAACATAACCAGGGGACTTGGGGCACTGCGATCGACGACGCACTGGGCGATGGCAAACAGGCCTTCGCGCGTGCCGCTTACGGGTAACAGGTTGACCTCGGGATCCAGTAATCCCGGTTTGATCCGGTATCTCGAGGTCAGCCAGGCCGCGATAGCCTCACGCAATTCGTCAATGCCGCGGGTACCGGGGTAGTTCGATAACTGGTGCAAATGGGCAATCAGGCTCTCGACCACGAAATGCGGTGCCGGATGCCGCGGTTCGCCGATTGACAGGGCGATATGATCGAGACGTTCGGGCGGCTTCAGGCCATGTTTGAGC
>CALZHS010000480.1 GCA_945787265.1 uncultured Gammaproteobacteria bacterium
GCCGATTAACCTGCAATGAATTAGGAGAATGACATGAATTTAGAAAAGCTCAAGCCTTGGAACTGGTTCAAACACGAGGAAAATGGCAATAGCAAGGGACATCAAATCCCGGTAAGCCGCGACGAGGCAGAAAAATTTCCACTGGCGGGGCCCGGATCCCTGATGAGCCTGCATCGCGATATGGATCGCTGGTTTGACGATGCATTCAAGTCATTCGGAATGCCAACCCTGGCTTCAAATCTGGAGTCGAGAGGATTGTTTGGAAAACAGTTGTCGAATTTCTACCGTCCACAGATTGACGTTTCTGGTGACAAGAACTGTTACGAGATCCGCCTCGATGTACCGGGCCTGACCGAAGAAGATATTACGCTCGAGCTAAAGGACGACGTATTGACCATCAAGGGGCAAAAGGAAGAACGAAGCGAAGACAAGGACAAGCACTACTATCGTGTAGAGCGCAGCTATGGCTCGTTCCAGCGTACCCTGGCACTGCCCGAAGACGCGAATGCTGACGAAATCAAGGCTAATCTTGATAAGGGCGTTTTAAGACTCGAAATTCCGCGACGTGAAACCACGAACCAGGAAGTCAAACGCATATCGATTAAATCGTAAGTAAACCTGAGAACGGGGCTGGCCGTGTCCTGGCCAGCCCATGGTATTAATATTAAATAAGAGGATTGAAAGATGAGAACTAGACGATATCCATTATTTTTATTTTTACTTCTTGCTTTAACCTGGCAAGCCGCTAGGGCGGTCGTTCCAGGCATGGATGCCCAGGGCAGGCCTTTTCCCTCGTTAGCGCCGATGCTGAAACAGGTTAACCCTGCCGTGGTCAATATCTCGACTTACTCCACGCGGGAATCGAGCTATAACCCGTTACTGAACGATCCTTTCTTCCGCAAATTTTTTGCTCTTCCGGATCAAGCGCAACCCGACCCACAGCTACCCAGAAAGCGTCAGCAGAGCGCGGGATCCGGTGTCATAGTCAACGCAGGCGACGGGATCGTGATGACTAATTATCACGTTATCAGGAATGCCGACGAAGTGAACGTGTCTCTGGTCGATGGTCGTAATTTCGAGGCCAGGATTGTTGGAACCGATCCCGAACTGGACATCGCAATACTCGAAATCGACGGCGATGAGTTAAGCGAGGTCAGCTTTGCCGATTCGAGCCAGCTGGAGGTCGGCGATTTTGTCGTCGCCATCGGCAACCCGTTCGGCCTGGGGCAGACCGTAACTACAGGGGTTGTCAGTGCGCTCGGTCGCAGTGGACTCGGCATCGAGGGATACGAAAATTTTATTCAGACAGATGCCTCGATCAACCCGGGCAACTCGGGTGGCGCCCTGGTTAATCTGAAGGGAGAGCTGGTGGGCATCAATACCGCGATTATATCGCCCGCAGGGGGTAATGTCGGTATCGGATTTGCGATTCCGGCAAACATGGCAAAGGCCAGCATGGGGCAGATTATCGAGTATGGCGAAGTTAAACGCGGGCAAATTGGTGTTGGAATCCAGGATATCACCCCCGCCCTGCGCGATGCTTTTGATCTGGCCAAAGGCCAGTTCGGGGTACTGGTGACCAACGTGGTCGAAGACTCGCCTGCCGCCAGTGCGGGAATCAAGTCGGGTGATATTATCATCGAGGTGGACGGCCAAAAGACGAGTTCAACAGCCCAGCTGCGCAGCCGTATCGGTACCAAGGAGATCGGTAACAAGGTTCGGCTTACGATACTGCGCAACGGTGACCCATTGCAGTTGACGGTCAAAATTGGCGCTGCTAAATCTCAACAGGCGCAAGCGGACGCGCTTACTCCGCTGTTGCAGGGACTGCGCGTCGAGAACAATCCTGACGGTGACGGCGTGCGCGTCGTTGCGGTTGCGCCTAACTCGGCAGCCGCCTACAGTGGATTGCGAGTGGGTGATGTCATTGTGGGTGCCAACAAACGCAAGGTATACGACATCGAATCGTTGCAAGCAGCCCTGCAGCACAGCACGACATCAGTGTTGCTCCGAGTCGATCGCAACGGTGGCTCGCTGTTTATCGTGATCAGATAGTGTAAATGACTGGTAAAAAGCCCCACAGTTAGTTGTGGGGCTTTATCTGTGGGACAAAAACTTGATCGCTAGTTTAAGATGACGGTTGTCGGTTGGTCGTGGAAGCAT
>CALZHS010000481.1 GCA_945787265.1 uncultured Gammaproteobacteria bacterium
GATGCCAGGGAACGTAGAGCTCATATCCACGATCACCGGTATAACTGACGCGCTGCACGATCGCCTGGCACTGGCCGACGTCTATCTCGCGAATTGACAGGAACGGCATTGCCGCTGTTGAAACATCGCATCGGGTCACTCTAGCGAGTAACTCCTGTGCCCTCGGACCTGCAATCTGAAAGCCAATACGCTGTTTAGAGACATTCGCAAGCCGTACGCCGCTCGCGGGTAAATGCTGTTCAAACCAGCGCATATGATAGGCCTGTGCACCGAAAGACGCGGTCACCTGGAACACATCATCCTTTAAACGACCGACCGTGAAATCGCCGATGATCCTGCCACCCGGGCTCAGCATCGGGTTCAGGCTGATGCGTCCGACAGCCGGGATCCTGCCAGCCATGATGGTATCCAGAAAACTGAAAGCCTCCGCTCCGCTGAACTCGTATTTGCCAAAATTATGAACCTCGTTAATACCGACCTGCTCCCGTACCGCACGACACTCTTCGCCAACGGTGTCGAAGGCGTTTGAGCGACGAAAACTCGGAATTTCGTAGGGTTCCTCGCCTTCCGGCGCAAAATAATTGACGTGTTCCATGCCGTAAGCCGCGCCAAACACCGCGTTTTGCTGTTGCCAGATGCCGTAAGCGGGGGTGGTATCGAGCGGCCTGGCCGCGGGCAGCTCCTCGTTCGGATAGGACACGGTAAAGCGACGTTGATAATTTTCGGTTACCTTCAGTCGCGTATATGACGGGTTACAGTAATCGCCAAACCGCGCGACATCCATCGCGAACACATCTCGTGAAGGCTCGCCCTCGATCATCCACTCCGCCAGCGTCAAGCCGACGCCGCCACCCTGGCTGAAACCAGCCATGACCGCGCAGGCCGACCAGTAATTGCGTAATCCCGGCACCGGTCCGACCAGCGGGTTACCATCCGGTGCAAACGTAAACGGGCCGTTGATAATCGTCTTGATACCGGCCTCGGCCAATACGGGGTAGCGTTTGAACGCAAACTCCATCGAATCGCCGATGCGATCGAGATTCTCGGTCAGTAGCTCGTGGCCGAAGTCCCAGCTGGTGCCGTCGACCGCCCACGGAACGCAATCCTGTTCGTAAAATCCGATCACCAGCCCCTGCCCCTCCTGGCGCAGGTAGCTCTCGCCTTCCGGGTCCATGACGTGCGGCAGCTCGCTATCGTGCTCCAACACCTCGGGTATGTTATCGGTTGCAAAATACTGGTGCTCCATCGGATGCAGCGGCAGGTAAACGCCCGCCATGGCGCCGACTTCGCGCGCCCACAGGCCGGCCGCGTTGACCAGCTGTTCGGCAACAATGGTGCCCTGCTCGGTAACCACTTCCCAGCCGCCGTCAGCGCGTGGATTGGTCTCGAGCACGGGATTGCGCAGTATGATTTCGGCGCCCTGCATCTGCGCCGCCTTCGCGTATGCGTGGGTGGTTCCCGAGGGATCGAGGTGCCCGTCGAGCGGGTCGTAAAGCGCCCCGAGCACACCCTCGGTGTTGGTAATGGGACTCAGCTTGCGAATCTCGTCGGGGGTGACCAGCTCGGTATCGAGACCCATGTGGCGGTGCATCGCACGCGCCGATTTCAGAAAATCGAGACGCTCCGGAGATTCGGCGAGCGTCAGGCCGCCGACGTGATGCAAACTGCAGGATTGACCGGTAATCTCCTCGAGTTCGCGGTACAGGCGGATCGTGTAGCCCTGCAGCGCCGCCATGTTGGTATCGGCATTCAGCGTATGAAATCCACCCGCGGCATGCCACGTGGACCCCGACGTCAGCTCGGAACGCTCGATCAGTACAACATCCTTCCAACCCAGCCTGGTCAGGTGATAAATAACGCTGCAGCCGACAACGCCACCGCCGATGACAACAACCTGGGCATGTGAACGCATCCTCACTACCCCAACACTGAAAAACTGCTGTCCTGGTTAACTTCACGCAGGCGTGAATAAAATCCGCTGCTAACCGTACGATCGATATACTTCAGCTGAAAATCGATCGGGTTACTGTCCTGGTCGTTTCCATTTTGCGTGGCCTCGATGATATCCGCCATCATTTCACCGGCGATCGGCGCATTCTTGAACTGGTTGCCGCTGGTGCCGATCGCGAGATAAAACCCGGGCAGGTCCGAATGAT
>CALZHS010000482.1 GCA_945787265.1 uncultured Gammaproteobacteria bacterium
AAGGAGAAATTGCACCAAAATGGTGCCTAATTGATTATCTGCCAGCAAATTTCGTGTCTATAACCGGGGATAACAGGGCCCTGTTCCCGATTGTGCGCGATCCGGAAAGCGGCAATTACTCTGGCACTTCGATGCCATTCAGGCGACAGGCCTGCTGCAGCGTATTGTGCAGTAAACACGCGATCGTCATTGGCCCGACACCACCTGGAACCGGGGTGATTGCACCCGCGACTTCGATCGCACTATCAAACTCGACATCACCCACCAGCCGAGTCGATCCGTCTTCGTTTTCAATGCGATTGATTCCGACATCGATAACCGTGGCACCGGGCTTGATCCAGTCACCCTTGACCATTTCAGGGCGCCCTACCGCGGCCACGAGGATATCGGCCTGGCGGCACTCGCCCGGCAAGTCCCGGGTGCGCGAATGCGCAATGGTGACCGTGCAGCTTTCTTTTAACAGTAACGCCGCCATCGGCTTGCCGACAATGTTCGAGCGTCCGACGATGATCGCTTTCAGGCCAGACAGATCTCCCAGGTGATCCTTGAGCATCATCAATGAACCCAGCGGGGTGCAGGGTACGATCCCGTCAGCGCCGATCGAAAGACGGCCAACATTGGACAGATGAAAACCATCGACGTCCTTGTCGACCGAAATAGAATTGATTACTGCTTCTTCATCAATGTGCTCGGGTAATGGCAGCTGCACCAGGATACCGTGGACATCGGGATCATTGTTTAGCTTATCGATCAATGCCAGTAAATCATCCTGGCTGGTGTTCACATCGAGCTTGTGCTCGTAGGAATTCATACCCGCTTCCTGGGTTTGCTTACCCTTGCTGCGCACATAAACCTGGCTTGCCGGATCCTCGCCAACCAGGACCACCGCCAGTCCAGGCGTCACGGAATGATCCTGTTTTAATATTGCCACCTTGCGCGCGATTTCACCCCGCAGGTTTGCCGAAAATGCTTTACCGTCAATAATCGTAGCCAAGGTTTACTTACTCCAACTTTAGGTTAAAGAGACTGGCTGCATCCCCAGGGTCACAGCGTAATTCTTCTCGTGACAGGCATTTTACAAACAACCTGTGGCTAAAATATCGTTAATACGACACTCAATGTTACTTATCTGTCCAGGGTCAGCGTGACGGGGCCGTCGTGGGAAGCCCTGCCAATGGTGAACACCGCGGATTCCGGTGTAAGATTGCCCTCGGTGGCGCGAAATTCCACCTCGTCGCGGCGCAGTTCGAGATACCTGACGACTTTCCCTTCGCGGCCGAAAATCAGTGCCGTCAATAATCCCGCTGCAAGCAACGATTCACGCTCACCGCTCCTCCAGTTCCAGCCGAACGGACACTCGTCGCTTATCGTGCCAGAATCTACGCTGGCAACGATCCTGACCTTGTTCCAGGTAAAATTAGCGAAATCCACGAGTCGGAACTGTCCCGATCCCTGCGCCTGTTGTAACAGTTCGTTCAGCGACAGGCGGTGCTGGCGAATACTGTCGCACTTGTGGTACAGGTCCCGGTAGTAAAGCGTCAACACCAGCACCACCAGCAGCGGCGCAATATACAGCGCCGGGCGGGCGGGCAAAGCCGACAGCGCGTCTTTTATCGCGGCCATGACATTACCTCGGTTAAATGAAAACCCCTTCGACCGCGGTCGAAGGGGTTCCGTTACAGCATGTGACAGGACGCCAAAAGCGTTTACTGCCCGACGGTATCCTCGATTTCACGTCTGGACTCGTCATCCAGCACCTTGCCGGGCCCACCCTGCTTGCTGATGTTTTCAATATCGTGTTTGAACTCGGCGGATTCCCTTTTCAGTTGGATAAAATGCCAGCCGAGCCAGAAAATGAATCCCACAATAACCAGGAAACCTTCGGATCCTACGAAGGGATAAATTGCCCCGAAGGTGTCAAGATTGAGCCAGTTGTCAACTGCACCAGTAGCCATAAAATTTTCTCCTAATTGTCAGTTATCGATAAGTGAGATCAGGAGCCGCTACGGGCTTCTTCTCGAATTGCCTGGGCCACTTCGTCGGCATCTATAGCGCGCGCCGATTCGTGGTTGATATCCAGGCCAACCAGTTCAATTTCACGCGGGATACGCAGCATACCCATGCCGTTGAGGATCTTCGACACGATCAAGGCCGG
>CALZHS010000483.1 GCA_945787265.1 uncultured Gammaproteobacteria bacterium
ATGCTGAAAGAATTACTGAATTAGAGGGACAAACGGGCTTCATGATAGGTTAACCGAACTTCCTGATGCACGCTGTCAACTTTCGCTTTGGGTCGGTCTATGCCGATCGTCGAATATTTCCCTGCGTCGGCTTTTTAACGACTGGCGACTGAACCTGGCTCAATGCTAGCAGCCTACGAAAGTGTGTCTTTAGGCACAGGCTGTCGCCTGGATTTAATAGCCTGGTCTCAGGTCTGGGGCAGGTAATGCTTGCCGTTGCGGGCTACAAAATTCCACAATGCCTGGGCCGAGGGCAGGAAGCGTTTATTGCCATGTTTGACCACGAACCATTTGCGGTTGATTGGCAAGCCCTTGACGTCGAGTGAAACCAGGCGTTTTTCGTGGAGTTCGGCGTCTACCGTGTGTGACGATATCACCGCGATCCCCATGCCCGCCATGACCGCCTGCTTGATGGTTTCGTTACTGCCGAATTCCAGCCCGGACTTCGGCAGGCCTTTGCAGCGCGCAAACAACCTGTCGGTTACCGAACGGGTACCCGACCCGGGTTCCCGTAACAGGAAGGTTTCGTCTTTCAATTCTGATAATGAAATTCTCTTGTTACCTGCCAGTGGGTGATCGGGTGCCGCGATGATGATTTGAGGGTGCTTCGCGATGTATTCTTTTTTTACCGAAAAATGCTCGGGCGGCAGCCCGGTGATCGCAAAATCGAGCTCCATGCTTTCCAGTTTTTCCATGGTCGTTTCACGGTTCCCGACGAGTAGCTGTATTTTAATATCCTGGTAGATCTTCATGAACTCTGCCAGCATCGTCGGAGCAAAGTAGCGCGCCGTGCTGACCACGCCAACCGAGACGATACCATGATCCACGCCTTTCAATTCAGTGACAGTTTCACCGAATCGGTCCATCGACTGCTGTATTTCCTGCGCCAGGGTCAATAATTCCTTTCCTGCCAGCGTCGGGATCAACCCGTGATCACTGCGTTCCAGTAATGGCAGTCCAATCGCGGTGTCGAGATCGCGTAGCTGCAGCGATACCGCTGGTGGTGTCAGATGCAGATTTTTGGCGGCGCCAGAGACACTGCCAGCCTCGACCACTGCTGTAAAACCGCGCATCTGCTTGAGGGTTATCTGGCGCAACCAGGGGTAAAGTTTTTCTTTCATAATTGCAAAGTTTATTAAACTTTACTAAATAATCAACCCCCTCCAGAATCCCGTCGTATATAAATAAGATGCGAAGCAGGACAACATGACATCGGAAATCAAGCTTGAGCAGTACCTGGCCTCAATGGCAAAACAGGCCGATATGCATGAGGACCTTGCCTCGATACTGCTGGTGCTTGCGAGCACCGGTGCAGAATTCGCGAAAACAATTTCACGGCAGGGTCGGTCAGTGCCGTTATCGGACAGGATAAGCAAGGACGCGGAAAGTGATGTTCACCAGCCGCTCAAAATTCTTTCCCATGGCCTGTTTATCGATGCGCTGGGTAAATTGCCTGTCAGGTATATCGCATCCGAGATAAGCGACGAATTAATCGAGATAGACGCTGATGCAACCCTCGTGGTGGCGATCGATCCGCTCGACGGTTCCTCGAATATCGAGACCAATACCTCTATCGGCACGGTGTTTTCGGTACTGGCTGCCGATACCACAAGCCTCTTCGACAAACCACTTGGTGATATTCAACAAGCGTCAGGCTTTGTGTTTTACGGACCCCAAACCCGGTTGATACTGACCTGCGGTGACGGCACCCATAGTTTCGTGCTCGATCCCGAGGACGACAAGTTTTACAAGGTCGACGATGCACTGATGATCCCGGCCGGGCAGCGCGAATTCGCCATCAACACGTCGAACTACCGTTTTTGGGACGACAGCGTGCGCTATTTTATCGACGACTGTATCGCCGGCGAGAGCGGTCCCCTGGGCGAAGATTTCAACATGCGCTGGAACGCTTCGCTGGTCGCGGAAGCCTACCGCATCCTGGTTCGCGGCGGCGTTTTCCTGTACCCGGGCGATTCACGACCCGGTTACGAGAGCGGTCGCTTGCGACTGCTGTACGAGGCGTTGCCACTCGCCTTTATCATTGAACAGGCCGGCGGCCAGGCCAGCGACGGCATCGAACGGATACTGGACATGAAACTGGTCTCGCTGCACA
>CALZHS010000484.1 GCA_945787265.1 uncultured Gammaproteobacteria bacterium
TCCGGGTTAAGTTAACTGTCACCTTATATTCGTGATAAAACAACTGGCACGTTATTATTAATGAACTCGAAATCAACAGAGGACACTCGAATGACAAATCGAACCATTTTGATCACCGGTGCCAATCGTGGTATCGGGCTGGAGTTAACCGAACAATTTTCGGAGGACGGATGGCAGGTGCTCGCCTGTTGCCGGAATCCCGCTGATGCCGGGCAATTACAGGCGCTAGCCGAAAAGGATCTGGACATCGAAGTACATGCACTCGATGTCACTAACTATGAGCAAATGGTCTCCCTGGCAGATCAGCTGGGCAATAAACCAATCGATATCCTGCTGAGTAATGCGGGTGTCTACGGCTCGAAAAGCGCCAGTTTTGGTGAGATCGATCCGGCAGAATGGCGACACGTGCTTGAAGTCAATACGATTGCACCGCTTATGCTGGTGCAGGCATTCGTAGAACAGGTAGCGGCGAGCCAACAAAAACTGGTAGCGGTCATCAGCAGCAAGGTGGGTAGTATCGCCGACAACAGCAGTGGCGGAAGCTACATGTACCGCAGTTCCAAGACTGCAGTAAACCAGGTCGTGAAAAGCCTTTCCATCGACCTGGCTGACCGCGGCATTAGCGCCATAAGCCTGCATCCGGGTTGGGTTCAAACCGACATGGGTGGGCCCAATGCGGAAATCGGCACCGACGCGAGCGTATCCGGATTAAAAAACATTCTGCAATCTGCGGGGCTCGCCCAAAGCGGGCAGTTCATCGAGTACGACGGTAGCAGTATCCCGTGGTAGCATCCGGCCTCAGTAGTCCTTGCCACCCCCCGGGGATTGACGTTCAATACCGACTTGCAACTTAATTGACGGAGCGTCGCATGAAACTTGTCACCGCCGCAGCTTCTCCATTTGCCCGCAAGGTTCGCGTTCTGATCATCGAGCTTGGCCTTCAGGAAGCCGTCAACTTGCAGGATCCCGGGGCGGTAACGCCGGTCTCCAATAACGCAGTGCTGAACGCCATCAATCCATTGGGCATGCTACCCGCACTGGAGCTCGATAACGGGGATTGCCTGTATGATTCTCCGGTCATCTGCGAGTACCTCGATCACATTGCGGACGGGTCGCTGTTCCCGTCCGAGCCAAGCCGCAGGTTTCAGGCGCTTGGTTTGCAGGCGCTCGGCGACGGCATCCTCGAGCTTTCGGTTGCCTTGCGTTACGAGACCGCCCTGCGACCGCAAGCACTGCGCTGGCAGGAGTGGATCGATCATCAGAATGAAAAGATTGAACGCGGCCTCGATGCACTGGAATCGCGTTGCGAAAGCTTCGAACCATCGCCATTGATAGGAGAATTCACCGTCGCCTGCACCCTCGGCTATCGGGATTTTCGTTTTGCTGACTCTGACTGGCGCCCCGGTCGCCCTGCGCTGACGCAATGGTTCAGCCAGATCATGCAGCGCGACAGTCTCGCAAACACGATACCGGAATAACCTGCAGATCGAATTTTAATGAGTAGGCCGATTGATTCCGATATGACAGATACGGTACGCATCAGTGCCAGGCGTTTCGAGCAATCACCCTACTATGAACACTACGTGAACCCCAGGACAGTTCTCGGCGTTGCCGCAGGCCGCTACTACCCGTCTTCCAATGGAGAAGACCCGGTAGAAACCTACTGGGCGTTACGGCGCAAGGCAGTTCTTTTCGATGTGCCGGAGAAACCCTGGCAAATTGAAGGTCCCGACGTCCTGCCCTTTCTGGAAAGAATTTTCGCGCGCCGGATCGGGACTTTAGCGCAAGGCCGCGGTCGCTATGCCATAGCATGCACTCCCGATGGCGGCACCTTCATGGATGGCATTTTGTTTAAACTGGCAGAAAATCGTTATTGGTACGTGCAGCCCGATGGTGCCCTCGAGGAGTGGTTCTTCGCACATAGTGATGGCTTTGATGTGAATATTTCTGATCCCGCTTCAAGGGTACTGCAGATCCAGGGCCCGAATTCCATGAAGATCATGTCGGATGCCACCGACGGCGCCATCGATGAAAACATGAAGTACTTCGATTCGGGCTACTACGATGTCGGCGGACAGCAGTTGTACGTCTCGCGCACGGGCTGGACCGGCGAGCTGGGTTATGAAATATATTCAGAAGGCGCGAA
>CALZHS010000485.1 GCA_945787265.1 uncultured Gammaproteobacteria bacterium
GGTTGGGTGCGCCGTAACGAGATCGAGATGTATTCGTTTATCAACGGTGACAACGAAAATGCCTGACGTGGATATCGAAAATCTCGACCCTGATTCGCCCGAGGTGCGGGCTCTTATAGCGGCTTCCGATGCGTATTATGTCGACCTTTATCCAGCCGAGAGCAATCATCTCGAAAGTAGCGAAGATCTAAAAAAGCCGAACGTGGTCATGCTTGGCTGCCGCATCGATGGAGAACTCGTTGCCAGTGCTGCGGCCAAGATCCTGCAGGACGAAGTTGTGTATGCCGAAATAAAGCGGTTATTCGTGCTCGATCGACATCGCGGCAAGGGCCTGTCGAATGCGATCATGCGTCACCTCGAGGCTGAATTGCAGAACCGCGGCATAAGCCTGTTCCGACTCGAAACCGGGATTAAACAACCCGAGGCGCTGGGCCTGTACCGCAAGCTCGGGTACCGGAAGCGCGGCCCATTCGGGCCTTACGTGGCAGACCCGTTCAGCGTGTTCATGGAAAAACAGGCCGGCGGTAATAGCTGACCAGATGCAATGAAAATCTTGCTCGTCGGAGACTATGATAAAAAAGTTGTCGCCCACCAGGCGATTCCGCGGGCGATCGAGCTTTCTGCACAATCATTAGCGGCAGAGGTTGAGCAGGTCTGGATGAGAACCCGAGATCTGGATCCTGCAGTAATGCCTGATTACGATGCGCTTTGGTGCGTTCCGTTTAGTCCTTACGAAAAACCGGAAGCGGTTATCGGCGCAATCAGGTTTACGCGTGAAAATGATATCCCATTTCTTGGTACCTGTGCCGGCTTTCAGCATGCCGTGATTGAATATGCGAGGAACGCGCTCGGATTAGAATCGGCCGCAAGCATCGAGGATGATCCCGCTACGACGATGCCGGTGATTACCGCGCTCGGCTGCAGGCTTTACGATCAGTCCGAGGCAATAAATATTAAACGCAAATCGAGGGCAGGTAACATTTATCAATCCGACAGAATACTGGAGGAGTATCATTGTGGGTTCGGGGTAAACTCGGAGCTTATGCATATCTTCGACAATAGCGAGTTGAAGTTTAGCGGGTATGATGACAACGGCGAGCCGCGTTTGTGCGAAATACCCGGCCACCGGTTTTTTATAGGTACCGCTTTTCAACCGGAACGTTCGGCATTAAAGTCCAGTGTTCACCCGTTGATTACGGCCTTTTTAAGAGCAGTGCTTTATAGAGACTTATGATGCAAGCCGAAATGTACAAGGTTGGAACAATCGGTAAAGGTTTTTTCGCCATCATGGCGCGGCCCTCGCTTGATCCCGACGAGCCTGCATCGATTGCTAATATTGAAAGCATCGGTATAAATCTGGTGGTTTCGTTGCTTGAAATCGGTGAGACCCGCGTGCTGGGTCTTGACGGCGAGCGTGAGCTAGTCAAGGCCCATAACATGGACTTCGTTTCTTTTCCGATTCCGGACATGGGATTACCAGCATCGGTAAATGAATTTGCCAGCCTTTCTAAAATGCTGCTGCGACAGGTCGACGTTGGGGTGAATACACTGATCCATTGTCATGCGGGAATCGGTCGATCCGGACTGTTGGCCGCCGGGATACTCCTGCACTGCGATCTCGACCCGCGGCAAGCCTTCGCCCATGTGTCCAGGATGCGGGGCGTCCGGGTACCGGAAACTCCCGAGCAGGAGTATTGGCTGTTGTCCAATCAAGCGACGATCGTTGGTGCGACCAAGCCTGATCAGTGATTTGTGGTAACAGGCCAGCATGAATTTAACCCTCGAACGGTATGCAGATAATCCGGTGATCGATGAACTGGTCTGCTGGCCACCGAGGAACCAGAGAATCAAAAGCATTCGGGCCTGTTGCGTTTTGTTTCGTAAACCCTTTATCGAGGTTGAGATGGAAGGGGGCGAAATTTTTCAGCGCCATTTCGCCAGGGAATCATTTGCCAGGCATTGGGCCGAGGCCTGCGTAATCCTGGAAACGATCACGCGCATCCAGTTGATATCCGACTTCGATTTCGAACCCATCAAGGATGTGGACCAACTGGAGCAGGATATTCTTGCCAATCGTGATGAATGTATCGAAGAAAGCAACCAGATGTTTGAAGAGGGTATGTACGAGCAGTTTTTAACCCAGTATGATTGCAGGTGCAGCGAAGGGCATTACCGGGTTCGGGATCCAGGTGGTAGCGCTTGCAATTTTAAGTATTGCGCTGGACCTGGTTACCGCCATGGCCGTGCTGTTGGCGCCCGCAACCGCAACCAATATCTGGCAGGCGATGGTGGGTGGTTATGCGCGCGAATTGATCCATCGCCTGTGGCCGTTTTTCCTGGCGGTAATGATTGCGGTGCTTTTCGGTGCAATGGCCCTGACCCGCGTTGACCTGATGTTGCTGACAGGGTTACTGGGACTGGTCATGATCGCTTACTCGTCCGCCAGCTTACTCGGGGTTAATTTCAAGGTAGCGACCGGCGTTGAAACATGGCTCGGTCCCGCGGTTGGGATGGTTAACGGCATCATTACCGGAATGACCGGATCGTCGGTAGTGCCGGGAACCATGTATCTGCAGGCCCTGGGCCTGTCGCGCGATATGCTGGTGCAGTCGATGGGGATGCTGTACCTGGTATCAACACTCGCGCTTGCGGTTGCCCTGCAGGCCAATAGCCTGTTGAACATTGAACTCGGTTTGTATTCAGCC
>CALZHS010000486.1 GCA_945787265.1 uncultured Gammaproteobacteria bacterium
CAACCGGAATGGCCCAGCCGTCGAGCGCAATTGAATCACCCCAGTTCATCCAGGCGTAGATTGCAGCGGGTACAATCCTACCGCCGAGCGCGCCCATCCCGTGCAGAACGATCTGTGAAAACGATGACAGCTCTCCTTCCATGATCTCGCGCTTGATTTCGAGTCCGATCAGGAAAAAGAAGACGGCCATTAAACCGTCGTTAATCCACAGCAATAGCGGCTTGTTAATCGATAGCGCACCAACCTGCACCGCCACGGTGGTATCCAGAAGTTCACTATAAAAAATGGCCAGGGGGGAATTGGCTACTATCAGTGCGACAACGGCAGCGATCAATAGCAGAATACCGCCGGCCGATTCCAGCTTCATAAAGTCGCGCACCGTATTCACGATCGGCAAGTTTGGATTATTTATGATCATATTCCTGTATGTGGTGACAGACGGTTTATCGTCAGGATTCTAGATGGGGATATACCGGGCTTTTAAAAGCCAGTCCAATGATCTTTCGGATCATTCAGTTGGTACCGGAAGGTTCGCGGTATCATACCTGCCCCCGGGGTAAGCTCACCCCCAGGGGTAAATATTCTTCGCCAGCTAATTACGAACTAGACTTCAACGACCTCAGCGTCGGGCGCATTTTTTTGCACTGATGCGATACCGTTGTCCCGGCCGGAAGCGCTGCTATAGGACTGACTGGTGCCGATCACCTGCTTGTTTGCGGCTTTTAAATTGAACCTGAATTTTCCGGAAGCCGTTTCCTTCTTTTCGAAGTTTGCCGCGTCGACTGCATTCTTACGCACCGATTCAATGCCATTCGCGCATCCCGCTTTGGCACTATACCCCTCGCTCGAGAGAATAATTTCGCCATTACCCGCCTTCAGACGGAAGCGATGCTCACCAGATTTATCTTTATAAACTTCAAATTTTCCAGCCATGTCGTCTCCTTTGTTATTTGGTTAAGCTTGGGGGCGATATAGTCGCTAATTGAAACTGTCGCTGTCAAGCGATCAAGCGCTTCACAACCCGACGCAAACGACGTACATTTCAGATAACAATTTAATCAGGGGTTACCGGTATGCGCTGGCGTGGTCGACGGCAAAGCAGCAATGTCCAGGATAAGCGTGGGATGCGTGCTCCCCGCATGGCGCGCCTTGGCGCCGGTGCTGGCGGTCTGGTGCGCTTACTGCCAATGGTTTTCCGGGTTCTGGGCTTCAAGGGAACGTTGATCGCGCTCGCAGTACTGGTTGGATACGCTTATTTCACCGGCAACTTGCAGCAATTCCTGGGCGGCGGTGGATTCGAGAGCAGTCAAACCGGCACCCCCGATCAACCGGTAACACAAAGTGCCGCAGAAAAAGAGCTGGTCGAGTTTGTATCAACCGTACTTGCCGACACCGAGGACAGCTGGAATGGATTGTTCAAACAGGCCGGGGGGAATTACCAGGAACCCAAGCTGGTCCTGTTTCGCGAGGCGGTATCGACTGCCTGTGGCATCGGTTCGGCGCAGGTCGGCCCTTTCTATTGTCCAGGCGATCGCAAGGTTTATATCGACCTCAGTTTTTTTGACGAACTTAAAAACCGCCTCGGGGCCCCCGGAGATTTTGCGCAAGCCTACGTCATTGCGCATGAAATCGGCCACCATGTGCAGACCCTGATGGGTGTTTCACAAAAAGTTCAACGAGCCAAACAATCGCTGAGCAAGGTCGAGGCGAATCGCCTGTCGGTCAAACAGGAACTGCAGGCCGATTGTTTCGCGGGAATCTGGGCCCATGACGCCAGGCGTTCGCGACAAATCCTGGAATCAGGGGACATCGAGGAAGGCCTGGCCGCGGCCAGCGCAATTGGTGACGATCGCCTGCAGAAACAGGCGCGGGGATATGTGACGCCCGATTCCTTTACGCACGGCACCTCCAGCCAGCGTGTAGCCTGGTTCAGGAAAGGTTTAGCAGAAGGCACGCTGGCGGCATGCGATACCTTCGCCGCAGATAAGCTTTAGCAGCCAGTCAATAAAAAACACCTCGCGACCTAGAGCCCGTGGGTGCCCGAATAGGCGCTGCGTCCGGGTGATGTCCAGCCCTCTAGTGATCCCGCGACTGGTTTGAAAATTTCCACCTTGAGCGGGTAACAGGGTGTGCTGTCATCG
>CALZHS010000487.1 GCA_945787265.1 uncultured Gammaproteobacteria bacterium
GTCATGTGTCCAATCACGGCATCGCGATCGCCTGTTTTGTACTCATGGGAATTTCGATTGTGCTGTTGATCGGCGCCGCCGCAACCCCGGCCCTGCTGATCGCGTTCGTGATTTCATTCGGTGGTGCCTGGGGTGTAGTCAGCATCGTGCGCCCCGTGATTGCGCGTGAACTGCTGGGTGAGCGCCAGTTCGGCGCCAAGTCGGGCGCGCTGGCGCTGGTATTCCTGGCGGGTTCCGGGTCGGCACCTTTCCTCGGTGCACTGGTCTGGTCCTGGGGTGGCTACGATCTGGTACTGCCGGGACTGTCGCTGCTCGCGCTCACCGGCCTCGCGCTTTACCTGGTCGCGCAAAAAACAGCCACGCAGGTTTAAATTTGGTTAGTATATGGTTCTTGAGATCAGGCCGGGGTAAGCGCAATGTCACAGCAATTCATCGCCCATTTGCAACAGGAACTCAAATCTATCGAGGCCCAGGGCTTGTACAAACACGAGCGACCGCTTGATTCCGCGCAGGGTGCCAGCGTGCATGCCCAGAACTGGGACAATAATCTAGTTAATCTCTGCGCCAACAATTATCTCGGTCTCGCCAATCACCCCGACATGGTCGCGGCGGCGCATCACGGTCTCGACAGCCATGGTCTCGGCATGGCCTCGGTGCGCTTTATCTGCGGTACCCAGGATATTCACAAAACGCTTGAACAAAAGCTGGCCGCATTTCTGAAAATGGACGATGCGATCCTGTTTTCCTCCTGTTTCGACGCCAACGGTGGAATTTTTGAAGTGCTGCTGGGCGCCGAGGATGCGGTTATTTCCGACAGTCTCAATCATGCCTCGATTATCGACGGCATCCGCCTGTGCAAGGCCCAGCGCCTGCGCTATGCCAACAGCGACATGGCCGAGCTTGAAGCCAGGCTGGTCGAGGCCGAGACGGCCCGCTTTCGATTGATCGTAACCGACGGGGTTTTCTCGATGGACGGCACCTACGCCAACCTGCCGGCAATCTGTGACCTGGCCGAACAATACGATGCGCTGGTCATGGTTGACGACAGCCATGCCATCGGCTTTATCGGTGAGCGTGGCGCCGGCACCCCGGAACTGCTGGGTGTCGAGGGCAGGGTGCATATCACCAGCGGAACTTTCGGTAAAGCGCTCGGTGGCGCCAGTGGTGGTTATATCACAGCACCGCAGGCGGTAGTCGACCTGTTGCGTCAGCGCGCGCGTCCCTACCTGTTTTCGAACAGCCTGGCGCCAAGCATTGTCGCGGCCACGCTGCACGCGCTCGAGTTGCTTGAACAAAGTGCTGATTTGCGGCAGAAACTGGCCGAAAACACGGCCTATTTCCGGGATCGGATGCAGCAAGCCGGATTCGATATTATCCCGGGCGAGCATCCGATCGTACCGGTCATGACCGGTGACGCCAGGATCGCGCAGCAGTTGGCTAGCGAGTTGATGCAGCATGGCGTTTACGTCACCGCATTCTCATTCCCGGTAGTGCCGAAAGGGATGGCTCGGGTCCGCACCCAGATGAGCGCCGCGCACAGTCGCGAGCAACTCGATACAGCCATCGACGCTTTTATTATCGTTGGCAAGCAGATTGGATTAATCCAGTAGGAGTTTGACATGAGAGCCCTGGTAAAAGCCCACGACAAGCCCGGCCTGTGGCTGCAGGACGTGCCCAAACCCGAGCCCGGGCCCGAGGACGTGCTGATCAGGGTTAACGAGGTGGCCATCTGCGGCACCGACCTGCATATCTATAACTGGGACCAGTGGGCGCAGGATCACGTACCGGTGCCGATGACGGTGGGGCACGAGTACATCGGTATTATCGAGGAGATCGGTTCGATGGTGCACTCGGTCAAGGTCGGGGACCGGGTTTCCGGCGAGGGTCATATCATGTGCGGCGAGTGCCGCAACTGCCGCGCCGGTCGTGGTCACCTGTGCCGGGATACGCGCGGGGTCGGCGTTAACCGTCCCGGCGCATTCGCCGATTACGTCTGCATTCCGGCCGATAATGCCTACAAGATTCCCGAGGAAATCAACGACGATATCGCATCGATACTGGATCCGCTGGGCAACGCGGTGCACACCGCGCTGTCGTTCGACCTGGTGGG
>CALZHS010000488.1 GCA_945787265.1 uncultured Gammaproteobacteria bacterium
ATCTATGTGCAGTTGCGGCCACCTGGGTGGCTGGCGGCAGTGGTATTTTAAATTCGATGCTGGCAAACGCGGCGCCCAGGCCGGACGCGGCGTTTCTGGCCAGGGATGCCGACACGGCGATAATGGAGGTACTGGGTACCCGGGAAGCCGCCGCCAGCGATCAAATCAAGCTCGATGCCCCGCTGCAGGCGGAAAACGGCGCGGTGGTTCCAATCGAGGTATCGACCACCCTGCCATCTCCCGAATCGGTCGTAGTGGTGGTGCCCAATAACCCGACACCGTTGTTGAGCGTCATCGAGACCACGCCTCGTACCGGCAACTACTTCAGAATGCGAATCAAAATGGCGGGCACCGATAACGTCATGGTATATGTCAAATCAGGCGGCCAGTGGTACGTCACTTCGCAGGAAGTACGAGTTGCAATCGGCGGCTGCGGTGGCTGATGCATTGATTTTGCTGGGGAATTTGCACTATGGCGAAAAGACGTACAAGGCTTAAAGCGGAAATAACGAACAACGGCATCCGCGCGACCTGTTTAATCAAACATCCGATGGAAACGGGCAATCGGCTCGATTCTGACGGCAACAAGATACCGATTCACTACGTCAAGTACGTGAAGTTTTCGATCAACGGCGAGCATGTCGGTACGCTCAACCTCGGCCCCGGGGTGTCGGCAGATCCTTATCTATCGTTCGATATCGCCAACGTCAAGGTGGGTGATACGCTCGCTTTGCAGTGGGAAGATAACAAGGGCGAATCGGACACTGTGGAACGCGTCGTCAAGTAGGCGTTGCAGCGTTTTATGAAGGGGGGATAGAGTGATGCGTGTATCGGGACTTTTGGTTATATCGCTGGCAGTTATTATCCACCCCGGAAGCGGGTTTGCTCAGCAAGGCTCGGGCACGGATCTGCCGGCCAGCGTGGCGGCGGAACTCGAGCCCAATTACGAGGTCGGCCCGCGTTTGATCAAGGATTTATCCGAGGCGGCGCAAAAAATCCGCCGCCAACAATTGATGCGACAATCGAATCGCGTCATGCCGCCGATACCACCGGAGCAGAAAAAGTCGCTTTACGACATGATGACCCCTATGAGCAGCATGTCGATGCGCGATCTATTCAATTTCATGACGGCCAAAATCAAGGCCTATCCGGAGCTGTCATTCGACGAAGTCGTAGAAGCGATGGAACTCAAGGCCAACGAGGTCAATTTCAAAAAAGTGGGACACAACGAATTCTGGAAAGACGTCAGCGCTATTTCAGGCTTGCCGACACTGCGGATCGAGATCCTCCAGTTCTGCGATGCCGTCGTCGGCAGGCGCATGCTCGACTTCAGCCCCGAATTTTCGATTTTCATTCCCTGCCGGATTACGGTCATGGAGGACGCCACCGGTGAAATCTGGTTGATGACGCTGGACTGGGACGTCAGCTGGCTGGCGCGCGCATGGCAGCCCGGGTCCCGGCTGGATCCGGAGCTGGTCAAGGATGCAATCCGTATCCGCGACGCGATGACTGAAATAATGCAGGCCGGCGCCACCGGAGACTGGTAAAGCGGGCATGATCGCGATCTGAGTTAAGGCCTTCGACGTAATGCCCTTATAATTTTTTGATTTATTTGAAAGGTGACAGGTTGCAGACACTGGCTTTTCATCGCTGGATAGTTTACTGCGTGAGCGTCCTGTTACTCGCCACATTGGCGTTTGCTGCGCCTGCCGAAAGCCGCTCGACCTTTGAAATCAAAGACGAGATCGAAATCGACATTGTCACATTCGGCGAACCGGCGAAGACCGGTATTATCTGGATTGCCTGCCGACAAGGGGAGGATGCGATCGAGTTTGCCACCGCAAGAAGGCTGACAGGCAGGGGATATCAGATTTATTTCCCCGATATGTTAAGTGCGCATTTCCTGTCCTCGCTGCCGTCGAATATCGCAAGGATCCCGGCCACAGAGGTTGTTGCCGTGGTCCGGCATATCATCGATACCTCAACAGCCGAGCAATTTTTTTTGCTGGCCGGTGCGCGTGCCGCGGTGCCAGTAATCCGTGGTCTGGCGGATCAAAAATTGCAGCAAGTGGGCTCGAAACTGAAAGGCGCATTATTGATCA
>CALZHS010000489.1 GCA_945787265.1 uncultured Gammaproteobacteria bacterium
CGATGGTTTCCTCGTCCTGACGGTCTTCCCGCCATTCGTCGAGGCCTAGGGCCAGCAGGATGCTGACGGTGATGAGTGCAGATTCGAACATCACTCTTGGCAACCATACTGACGTGGATTTGGACGGCATTGAATCGACAACTTGATCGGACTGACGGACAGGGGGTTTATTATACGCGAGTCGCTTTGCCGGGATTGTATCTGGCCGCCAAATATCGTTACTATCGGTGCATTGCCTGACACCTACCCATAGTGGGTTGATAATAAAAGAACAATGGCGGGATCCGTTCACATTCAGTTGGCAGGGCTGTGCCTGGGGTTCATCGTGAACCAGGGCGCGCTGGCGCAGGCGATTTCCCAGGCGGGTATGCCAGTCGACCCGTCAGATCCGGCATTTCACGTCATGGGATTCGGTGACATCAACTACATATCCAGGGACGATAGCAGCAACGATGGCTTCGCCGTCGGCCAGGCTGTTGCCCATCTGAGCGCATCGCTGGGGCATTCGCTCAGTGCTTTTGGTGAGTTCAGCGCGACTGCAAGAGACTCGGAATATTCGGTCGAGGTCGAGCGCTTCATCGTAAAATACGAATTCTCCGACAACTACAAACTGTCTGCCGGACGCTACCATTCGCCGATCGGCTACTGGAATTCTGCATTCCACCATGGCTCCTGGCTGCAAACGACGGCCAGCAGGCCGGAGATGGTTAAATTCGGCTCGAGTATCGTGCCAATTCATTTCGTTGGCGTGTTACTCGAAGGCAACATACCGTCAGGCAATCTCGGTCTTGAATACAAGGCCGGCTTCGGCAATGGTCGCCACTCCAATATCGCGCGCGCCGGTGACGCCGGCGACATCAACAGCGACAAGGCGTGGATGCTACAGGTCAACTCGAGGCCGCGACGCTATTACGGCCTGAATCTTGGGCTTGGTTTTTATAATGACGAGGTCTCGCCGCCTGCAAGCCTCGCCGTAAAAGAAAATACGATCTCTGCCTATGCCGCCTGGACCAAGGAGTCGCCCGAAGTAATTTTCGAATACCTGCACTCGAACCATGAACTGGCGGCCAATAGCAGCGTATCCGGGGACGTCGATGCCTGGTATTTGCAGTTTGCATACCGCCTGCCCGGCGAGCGATCCGGGTGGAAGCCCTATGCCAGGCTCGAACGCACCCGCGTTGACGATACTGACCCGCTGCTTGGCAGCCTGGGTCTCGATTATGACGGTGGTATATTAGGCGTGCGCTGGGACTTCAACCCTCACGCAGCGCTGAAGGCTGAGTACAGGAGTGAAGAGTTCGATAATGGCGGCCGCGAAAACAATTTCCGGGTACAGGTTGCGCTGGTATTGGCCAAACTGTAATGACGAAACTATGCAGCACTTAGGTCTTAAATATATATTTCGCCGAGCATCCGGCATCGGTGTTTGCGTGGCGTTCCTGGCCGTCGGCGCGCTTGCAAGTGCCGAGGAAATAACGTCGTCCAGCCCCATCGCAATCGTCGTGCACAAAGATTCACAAGTGGAAAACATGTCTTTGGACGATCTGCGCAGCATCTTTCTTGCGGATCAGCAATTCTGGCCCGACAGGACGCGCGTCATCCTGCTGGTGCGGGCACCGCAATCGGACGAGCGCGATTTCGTCCTCAATAGAATTTATCAGATGACCGAGGCGCAATTTCGTCAGTACTGGATCGCCAAGATGTTCCGCGCCGAGGTGCCTCGAGGCCCAAAAATCGTATTCAGCACGGACATGGCGCTCGATCTGGTTGTCGCCATTCCCGGCTCGATCTCATTTATTCGCGCGGATGAAGTAACGGATGACATCAAGGTGATTCGGGTTGACGGTCTGCTGCCCTCAGACCCCGGTTACCCGTTGAAGTAACCCCGGTTTCCCTGGCCCGGGCAAAGCCTCTTTATCCCTGTTGAGCTGTGTGAGCATCGCCGCTGGCGGCTGCTTCCTCTTTAGCTTCGCGTTTTTTCTCGAAGTGCATTTCGATCAGTTCCCGCGCGGTCAGCATGGCAGCGATGAGCAGGAACATCGTCACGACCATCCCCCAGAAAAATAGTGAATCGTCGTCCAT
>CALZHS010000490.1 GCA_945787265.1 uncultured Gammaproteobacteria bacterium
TGGATCAACGTCCGCGCAGTGTCCTCGTTGACCTGGTCGCCGAAAGTCATCGTGCCTAGAATCTGTTTCATATCATTTACCGTTTCATGAAAGCCCTGGATGGTGACTAAGTTGCGGAGTAACCCCCATCGGCCATGTATATCCCGCCGGTGCAGTAAGCGGAAGCGTCGGATGACAGGTAAATCGCGAGTCCTACCAGGTCTTCTGGCTCACCAATGCGCCCTAGCGGAATCCGTTTTACGAACCGGTTATACGAATTCTCGTCGGCCCACAATGCTTCACTGAACCTGGTCTTGATCAGCCCCGGGCAGATCGCGTTGACGCGAATATTGTCGCCACCCCAGTCCTGTGCCATCGCCCTGGTGAGGTTGATTATTGCAGCCTTGCTGACGCTGTAAATACCGATACCGTCCTCGGGCGTCAGTCCACCGATCGAACTGATATGGATGATCGAACCGCCGCCGCGTTGTTTCATATTCGGATAAGCTTTTTTACACAGTTCAAAAGGCCCTTTCAAATTGACGTCGATAATCTTGTCGAAGGCGCGTTCGTCGGTATCTTGCAGCGGCCCGAAAACCGGGTTGGCAGCCGCGTTATTGATGACGATGTCGATGCTGCCGTAGGCTTCGACGGTCTTGTCGACCAGTGCATGGATGTCGTCGATGCTACCCATGTTGGCAACAATGCCGGTTGCTTCGAGCCCATCGGCCTTAAATGTTTCCGCGACGGCATCGACGGCTTCCTGCTTGCGGCTGCTGACAACAACCCTGGCCCCAAATTCGGCCAGGCCGCGTGCCATTGCTTCGCCGATGCCCTTGCTCGCGCCCGTAACCAGCGCGACCTTGCCGTCAAGCTGAAACAGAGAGCTTAGGTCTTTTCGCATACTCAATCCTTAGTCGGGATCTCCGGTATGTCGACGACTATACCGCGCGGGATTTCGCGCTTCTGGTCGTACATCGGCGTATCGCAGATTTCGCCGGTATGAGTTTGCCCGTCGTTGCACTCGACTTCAAGGCGTGTGCCCGGGCCCAGGTCTGCGTTATCAACCCGAATCAGCGATACCCCGCAACCTTGAAAAGGAGACCAGGCGGTTGAACAAACAACGCCTGCGGGCTCACCATCAAGACTGAGCGTTCTGCCGAGATGGGCAATACCGCCCTCTACGCGCAGGCCCCAGGTGCGGCGGCGCTTGTCCGCGGTTTGCAACACTTCCCGGCCGATAAAATCACCCTTGTCGAAATCGACCATGTGGCCGAGTCCAGCCGCGAATGGCGTTGTGGTTTCATCGAAATCGGAACCGGCGTTGAGCAGGCCAGCCTCGATCCGTCGGGCGCGAAAGGCGTCGGCCGAATTGGGTGTCAGTCCGAACGGTTTACCCGCCTCGAGGATGCGATCGCCGACCGCGCGAATATCGATATCCGGTCGCAGGTAGTATTCCCAGCCGAGTTCGTTGGTGAATCCCGAGCGGCTTAACCACACCGGTTGACCGGCGATTTGCACCTCGGCGGCATCGAAGTAATTAAAGGGCGTCGGCATATCACCGTCGATCGCGGCTGCCAGCACCTCGAAGGATTTGGGCCCCTGTACCTGGCTTATCCAGACATCGGGATCGAACACCTCGACGTCAAAACCACGCGCGTTCGCCTTCAGCCAGGAGTACAGGTCGCCATCGGCCTGGCCGTACCAGAAGCGGTCTTCGGCGAGACGCACCAGCACGCCATCGGTAATCATGCCGCCATCGTCGTAACAGGCGAACTGGTAACTGCAGCGACCAACCCGGTTTTTCGAGACATCGCGGGTGAAGATAAAGTTGAGAAACCTTTCTGCGTCCGGCCCTCGAATTTCCAGCGGCAGTTCGCCGGTGTGACGCATGATCACGCTGCGACGCGTGCGCCAGTAGGTTTCATCCGCGCTGAGATTATTCATACTCCCGCTGGAAAGGCGCCGGTTGTAAACGAAGTAAGTCGGCTGGTATGGAATTTCCTGGTAAATCAGCGGGTGCGGCGCCATCGTGCGCGCCAGCTCATTTGGCCTGTGGCCCGCGCTTTCCTGAACGCTTACCGCGATCTTGTAACTGTTG
>CALZHS010000491.1 GCA_945787265.1 uncultured Gammaproteobacteria bacterium
TCGACCCGGCATCCATTCCAACACGCCCCCGAAGCGTTCACGGAAAGCCCGCAGGGCTTTCCGGGCTGTTTTCCGAGGAGCCCTGCAATGGATTGCGGCTCGGGGGCCGCAATGACGGGGCACGACGTCATGCCGAGCTCGGGGGCCGCAATGACGGGCACGACGTCATGCCGGGCTCGGGATCGCAATGACGGGAGAGCACTGGTATCAAGAATAGGTCACAACTGGTACTACCACAGAAGTGTGATTGGCTTATTTTAGCCGGCCACAAAAATTTAGACCCGGTTTCGAGGACAACGCAATGAAAATGACGACTGAAGAGGCATTCATCAAGGTTCTGCAGATGCACGGCATCGAGCATGCTTTTGGCATTATCGGCTCCGCAATGATGCCGATTTCGGACCTGTTTCCCGAGGCGGGTATCAAGTTCTGGGATTGTGCGCACGAATGTAACGCCGGCATGAGCGCCGATGGCTACACTCGAGCCAGCGGCAAGATGTCGATGGCGATCGCGCAAAACGGCCCGGGCATAACCAATTTCGGTACCCCGGTCATGACCGCCTACTGGAATCATACGCCGATGCTACTGGTCACCCCGCAAGCGGCTAACAAGACCATTGGCCAGGGCGGCTTCCAGGAAGTCAAGCAGATGGAAATCTTTGAAAACTGCGTCTGTTACCAGGAAGAAGTGCGCGATCCGACCCGCATCGCCGAAACCCTGAACCGCGTCATCGAGAACGCCTGGCGCGGCTCGGCACCGGCGCAGATCAACATACCCCGCGACTACTGGACCCAGGTCATCGATATCGAATTGCCGCAGGTAGTGCGCCTGGAACGTTCACCCGGCGGCGCGCAGGCGATTTCACAGGCAGCGGCGTTACTGTCCGAAGCCAGGTTCCCGGTGATCCTGAACGGCGCCGGTGTCGTCATCGGTGGTGCGATCGAAGCCTCGAAGAACCTCGCCGAACGTCTCGACTCACCGGTCTGCTGCAATTACCAGCACAACGACGCGTTCCCGGGCTCACACCCGCTGGCCGCGGGCCCGCTCGGTTACAACGGCTCCAAGGCGGCGATGGAATTGATTGCCAAGGCCGACGTCGTGCTGGCGCTCGGTACCCGGCTGAATCCGTTTTCGACGCTGCCCGGCTACGGCATCGATTACTGGCCAAAAAATGCAAAGATTATCCAGGTCGACATCAACGGCAGTCGTATTGGTCTCACTAAGAAAGTTGACGTTGCCATCCAGGGCGACGCGAAGCAGGTGGCAGAGCAGATCCTGGCCCAGCTTTCGGCCAGCGCCGGTGACGCCGGCCGCGAAGCCCGCCGCGAGCTGATTGCACAAACCAAGGACAACTGGCAGCGCGAACTGGCGGAGATGATCTACGAGGAAGACACCGACGAGGGCATCACCTGGAACGAGCGCGCGCGCAAACGTGATCCGGAGCGCATGTCACCGCGCCAGGCCTGGCAGGCGATCATGAAGGCGATGCCGGCAAACGCGATGATGTCGTCCGACATTGGCAATAACTGCGCCATCGGCAACGCCTACCCGAGCTTCGAAGAGGGCCGCAAGTACCTGGCACCGGGCCTGTTCGGCCCCTGCGGTTACGGCCTGCCGTCGATTCTCGGCGCCAAGATCGCCCGCCCTGACGTGCCCGCGATCGGCTTCGCCGGCGATGGTGCTTTCGGAATCGCGATGAACGAAATGACCGCCTGTGGTCGCAACGAATGGCCCGGGATCACGATGATCATCTTCCGCAATTACCAGTGGGGCGCGGAAAAGCGCAACACCACGCTGTGGTACGACGACAACTTCGTCGGCACCGAGCTCAATGTTGGCGTCGAGTACGCCAGGGTCGCCGAGGCTTGCGGGGTCAAGGGCGTGAAGGCAGAAACCATGGAAGGCTTGACCGAGGCGCTGAGTACCGCGGTCAAAGAGCAGATGGAAGACAATGTCACCACGTTTATCGAGGTCGTGCTCAACCAGGAACTCGGCGAACCTTTCCGTCGCGATGCGATGAAGACACCGGTGGCCGTGGCCGGTATCGATCCCGCCGACATGCGTCCGCAGCAGGGCAG
>CALZHS010000492.1 GCA_945787265.1 uncultured Gammaproteobacteria bacterium
TAACCCACACCCTTGCAGTAATCATACTCGACTCGACCTATCGAATGTCCACCCCAGCAGACCACCAGGTTCGGCGGGATCTCGCGGGCGAGTATGCGGGCGTTGCGCAGGATATGAAACACCACGTTAGTAATCCCTTCGCTGGTGCCCATATCGAATATCTGGTTTGACTCGATCTTGTTTTTTACATACGAGACGTCCCTCAGTACCGCAAACAGTTGTTCCTGGATTCCCTTGATGACTTTGCCATCAACGAACGCGCTCTCGGGTGCATTTTTGATCTCGAGCTTGACGCCGCGCGCCTGCTGAACCACGCGAATTTGAAAGTCGCGGTAACGTTCGAGTACCTCGCGCGCGTCATCGGTGGTGCTATCCACGTTCAACACGGCCAGCGAGCAGCGTCTGAAAGTTTCGTAGAGGCCATCCTCCTTGCTGCCCTCCTTAAGCTGGCTGACCTCCAGCTGAGACAGGATGTCCATGTTTCCGCGCGGGGTAAGGCGGGTGATTTCCGTGTTCTTTGTCATCGTTCCGAGTGATAAAATTTGGTCTATAGTATAGTGCAGTAGAGAAGGAATCATGACATGAGTGATCAATTATTCGAAGTCGCTTTTTCCGGCCAGATCAGTGACGGTGCCAACCTGGAAGAAGTCAAGGCCAGGGTTGGTAAAATGTTCAACGCCGATGATGCCAAGCTGGCACAACTGTTTTCCGGCAAGCGCATTGTCATCAAGAAAAATATCGATCAGGCTACCGCTGCGAAGTATAAAACGGCACTTAACCGCGCCGGTGCCGAGTGTGAAATATGTTCCTCCGGTGGTGGAGAGCCGGCCCCGCAGCCAGACGCTGCAGCACCGGCAGCCGAACCCGCGGCCAGTGCTGCCGCACCTCCACCGACCGAGTACGAAAGCAGCTACGACGGCGACGTCGCGCCACCCCCGAAGACGGACCCGCTTGGTATCACTGGCGATCAGATCGAGGACCTCGCGGCTTCGATTGCGCCGGTTGGCAGCGAGTTACAGGATGATTACAGGGAACCGGAAGAACCTGATATCGATATCACCGGCTTCGATATTGCACCGGTCGGCAGTGACCTCAGTGAGGGCAAGAAGGAGCCCGAGCCACCGCCACCCGACACCAGTGGCATCACCCTGGCGGACTAGTCCGTCTCCCGTCATCCAGGCGGTATCCCCTTCACAGAGCAGCCACGAGGATTACGAGTGGTCCATTCGGCGAATTGCTGCGAGCTGGCACAAACCTTTGTCTGGACCTGGCAAACGCGCCTAGAGCATATCGGAGGCGTAGTCGGCGAGGCGCGAGCGCTCAACGTTCATTAACGTGATATGCCCGCTGTGCTCCCAGTGTTTAAAGCGATCGACCACGTAGGTCATGCCTGAAGTGGTTTCGGTCAGATAAGGCGTATCGATCTGCTTGAGATTACCGAGGCATACGATCTTGGTGCCGGATCCGCTACGTGTAATCAGGGTTTTCATCTGCTTGGAGGTCAGGTTTTGCGCCTCGTCAATGATAATAAACTTGTTTTGAAAGGTGCGCCCGCGCATGAAGTTCAGCGAGCGAATCTTGATGCGGTTGCGCAGTAAATCGTTAGTTGCAGCCTGTTCCCACGAATCCTTTTGATCACTGCCGGTCAGCACTTCCATGTTGTCCATCAGTGCCCCCATCCACGGTGTCATTTTCTCTTCTTCGGTGCCTGGCAGGAATCCGATGTCTTCACCAATCGGGATAGTAACGCGGGTCATGATGATTTCCTTGTACAGCCCCTGGTCCAGCGTTTGGGTCAAACCCGCGGCCAGCGCTAACAGCGTTTTGCCGGTCCCGGCGCTGCCCGACAGGGTTACGAAGTCGATCTCGGGATCCATCAGCAAATTCAGTGCAAAATTTTGCTCACGACTGCGGGCGTTAATACCCCACACCGAATGTCGCTGCCCATATCGAATTCATCATCAATAAAAATGAACTGGTTGGGATACCATTCCTCGCCATTCAGGCTCTGGACCTCATAGTAGGCCTTGCCTTCTTCCTGCCAGCTTTCGATCTGTTTGCCGTGAGCTTCCCAGAAGTCGCTACGCAGTTGACAGGAGCCGCTGAATAGCAGGTCGAGGTCATCGACGACCCGGTCATTGGCATAATCCTCGGCCGTGATCCCGAGTATGGTTGCCTTGATGCGCAGGTTGATGTCCTTGGAAACCAGGACGATTTCGTGATTCTCGACTTCTTTCTGCAGCGCAATGATCGTATTCAGGATCGTATTATCATTTTTATTGCCGGGTAGCGACTCCGGTAAATTGGAACCATGCGCCTGGGTTTGAAAAAACAGGCGCCCGCTGCACTTGTAAGGTTCTTCGGCAGGACTGAACTTACTCAGCTGCAAGCCCTGTTCAATAATGACTTTCTTTTGTGCGGTTAGTAATTCATCGATAAAGCGATTGGTTTGACGTACGTTTCGGGCGACCTCCGATACCCCGAGCTTGGCGTTATCCAGCTCTTCGAGCACGGTCATCGGCAGGTACACGTGGTGTTCCTGAAACTTGAAGAGGGCCGAAGGGTCGTGCATCAAAACGTTGGTATCGAGCACAAAAATTTTTGTATCGGGGCCGGAATCGGCAAGTACAACGGGTGACATATCACAAACTCTGAGTTGACGATTAATGGTAAATCAATCGAATTTAACATGCACTCGATTTGTGTGGGCAAGTCGAAAAAATATCAGGCCAATGGTACCAATCGGGTGCCTCGATTTCGGTTCTCCCGCTATTGGGTGAAGCACGTTACTGGATGCCCGATTGGGAAGCCGCGTGATCAGTCCTTAAGACTGGTTTTGGCTGGCCACGATTGCTATTCCTGCGTAACATTTAACCTGGTGAACTTTTAAACAGGGGTATTTCATGAACCCATCGGGACCGCTCGCGGGATATCGCGTGATCGAACTTGGGCAGCTGCTGGCCGGGCCTTTTGCCGGCTGTATGCTGGGTTATTTTGGTGCCGAAGTCATCAAGATTGAACCGCCCGACGGCGGCGATCCGATTCGACGCTGGCGGGAAATGCGCGGAGATACCTCGCTATGGTGGCGGTCGCTGGCGCGTAACAAGAAATCCGTAACCATAGATCTGAAAAGCGCACGCGGGATCGAGCTGGTACGCAAACTGATCGAAAAAGCCGACGTGGTGATTGAAAACTTCAGGCCTGGTGTGGTCGAGAAATGGGGTCTAGGACCGGCGGATTTCAAGGAAAGTAATCCGGGTCTGGTATACGCCCGTATATCCGGTTATGGACAGGATGGACCTTATGCGAGTAAACCCGGGTTTGCTTCGGTATGCGAAGGGATGAGTGGTTTTCGTTACGTCAACGGTCACCCGGGAGAGCCACCTGTGCGACCTAACCTCAGTATCGGTGATACGATTTCCGGCATTCATGCTGCCCTTGGAATCACGATGGCGCTGCTGGAAAAACAGCAGAGCGGGGCGGGGCAGGTCGTTGACGTGGCGCTGGTTGAATCGATGTTCAACCTGATGGAAGCGGTGGTTCCAGAGTATGATGGAAACGGCGTAATACGCGAACCGTCGGGTAGTACCGTTACCGGAATCGTGCCGACCAATACCTATCGTTGTCGCGATGGCAGGTATATTGTTATCGGTGGCAACGGTGACTCGATATTCCAGCGGTTAATGGTCGCGGTCGGTCAACCCGGGATGGCGGAAGATCCGCGCCTGGCGACCAACCCGGGACGGGTGAAGCACGAGGCAGAAATAGATGCTGTGCTATCAGAATGGTGTCGCGCCAACGATGCCAGCGATTTGCTCGAGCAACTTGACCAGGCCAGGGTACCGGCCGGTCCTATTTACAATGTCGAGGACATGCTCAACGATGCGCATTTCAATGCACGGGGTTTGTTCGAAACTGTCGAGGTTGACGGACAGGCGT
>CALZHS010000493.1 GCA_945787265.1 uncultured Gammaproteobacteria bacterium
CAATACGCCTGCAGAAGCCGCCATCGCCGCCGGCGTCGCCAGCTGCGTTGTCGGAGCGGAAAATGTCATCGGCGACAGCCGCCCGGTCATGGCCTCGGAGGATTTCGGTTACATGCTGCAGGCGCGGCCTGGAGCCTACGTATTACTCGGTAACGGCGAGGAAGGCGTCGGTGGCTGCAGCCTGCATAACCCGGATTACGATTTTAACGACGATATCCTCAGCATCGGCGCCGATTTCTGGGTCACGCTGGTACAAACCCAGCTAAAAGCCGGTTAAAGCACCCGGCCCTGTTTTTTTGCATCTGGCAAATGACCTAGGCACAATCACGCTCAGCCACAATCCAGGACGATAAATTGAATCCCGTTATCGAAAAACGTGTCGCGCAACTGCTCGACAGCGAAATACGGCAGGTTTTACAGGGCCGCAAGGTCGGCCTCGAAAAGGAAAGCCTGCGCGTCGCGATCGGCGGCAGCATCGCGCAAACCCCGCACCCGCCAAACCTGGGGGCGGCGCTCACGCACCCGAGCATCACCACTGACTATTCGGAAGCGCTGCTGGAATTCGTAACCCCGCCGTTTAACCATTTTTCCGATACCCTGCAGTTTCTTGACGACACTCATCGCTTTGTCTACAGCCAGCTGGATAACGAAATTCTGTGGGCCACCAGCATGCCCTGCGTGGTTGAAGGTGAAGCCAGCATTCCAATCGCGCAATACGGCACATCAAACGCAGCGACGATGAAAACCGCTTACCGCAGGGGCCTCGGGCATCGCTACGGACGCATGATGCAGGTCATTGCCGGGGTACACTTCAACTATTCTTATCCCGACGAATTCTGGGAACTGTACCGCTCGGTGGTCGGCGACGGGCGCGATCGACAAAGCTTCGTCTCGGAATCCTATATCGGCATGGTGCGCAACCTGCAGCGCTTTGGATGGCTGGTACCCTACCTGTTCGGTGCCTCACCGGCAATCTGCGCATCGTTCCTGGGGGCCTCTCCGACTTCACTTGAAAAGTGGTTTAAATATTCCTACTACGCACCCTATGCAACCTCGTTGCGCGTGGGTGACATCGGTTACCAGAATAACAAGGAAGGTGAAGCCGGTATCAAGGTCGATTACAACAGCCTGCAGGGTTACGTCGACAGCCTGGCGCATGCGATTTCGACGCCCTACCCCGAGTACGAAAAGATCGACCTGGTCAGGGACGGCAAGTGGCAGCAGCTCAATGCCAACATCCTGCAGATTGAAAACGAGTATTACTCGAGCGTGCGGCCGAAACAGATCCTGCAGGGCGAAGAAAAACCGTCGCTGGCGTTGGCTAAACGGGGTGTAGCCTACATCGAGCTGCGCTCGCTCGACGTCAACGCCTTTCAGCCGCTCGGCATCAGCGAGGAACAGATGCGTTTCCTGGAATCGTTTTTACTGTTCAGTTTGCTGTCACCCAGCGAACCCTATGATGATACCGAGCTACTGAATATCAAGCACAACATCAACGCGGTTGCACAACGCGGTCGCGATCCGAAGCTGAAACTGAGGCGCGCCGGCGGAGAAGTGCTGCTGCGCGACTGGGCCAACGAAATTTTCGACCAGATGACCGGCGGCTGTGACCTGCTCGACAAGGATGCCGAGGTGCACTACTACTGCGACGCACTGCAAAAACAGCGCGCCAAGATTGTCGATCCGGACCTGACCCCGTCGGCCCGCATGCTCGCGGAAATGGTCGACAACAAGGAAGAGTTTTATCACTTCGCGCTACGCAAGTCGCAGGAACACCAGCAGTGGTTTGCGGAACGACCGCTCGCCGAGGATAAACTCGCCAGCTTCGAACAAGAAGCGCAACAATCAATCGAGCGCCAGCACGAAATCGAGAGCTCCGATGATATCTCCTTCGAAACCTTCCTGCAGAATTACTTCGCCCAGACGTAATTCCCGTCATCCCGGAATGCGCGCAGCGCATATCCGGGATCCATTTAACGGTCGACGTGGAGTTACAGCGGAAAGCCCAAGGGGCTTTCCGAGTAAAATCGTGAAAGCTTTTAGATGGATTGCGGCTCGGGGGCCGCAATGACA
>CALZHS010000494.1 GCA_945787265.1 uncultured Gammaproteobacteria bacterium
GTTGGCCCACCAGGTCAGAATCTGGAACGGATTGGGGGCGATTGTCATTTCCAGTGCATGATGCTCGGCTGCCCAGGCAACATTAAAACCAGCCTGGTCGGCCATTTGCACCATTTCCAGCGTATGACGCGCGACGTCGCCCATGTCGATACCGTCGTTCATGCGCTCGAGGTTGATTGCTAATTGAAATTTCATCTTGGCTTACCTTGGTTGTTCGGGTTACTCGGTTTTAGCGGCCTGTCGACAACGCCGATATTAGTCTTATTCCTCAAATTTCGAAACTTCTTCCATCAAAATCGGGATAGCCAGGTTACAGGAATGAATGCCCATTACCGTCGTCAATTGAATCGTTTCCAGTATCTCTTCCATCGTGGCGCCTGCCTTGAGGGCATTTTGTATATGGCGCCGCACCCCGGGTCCATACAGATGGGTGGTTGCTGCATTGATCGCGATCAGGATCAACTCCTTGTATTTTTGCTGCAGTGGTCCCTTCGACTGCGGCAGGCTGCGAAATGCCAGGTAGGCTTCGAGGAAGTCTGGATCAAGTTCCCGAAATTGTTCCCACAGCGGATTCCAGTCGCCTTTCGTCTTGTGGGCCTCGGTGTGAGGATAGGTCTTGTTTTCGTCAGCCATGCCTGGTCACCCTCCCCGATGCTTGAACGAGTCACGCCGAAAACTGTAAAGTGCGGCCGGGTCGACGGCAACGTCTACCACCGCCGGCTTGCCGCAATCGAGCGCGGCCTGCACCGCTTCGCCAACCTCCCCGATGCGTTCCGCCTTGAAGCCGGCAGCCCCGTAAAGTTCGGCGACCTTGTCAAACGGTGGGCTGCTGATGTTGGCACCGATGTAGCGCTCGCCGAAAAAGTCCCGTTGATAAGCTTTCTCCGCACCCCAACACTGGTTGTTCATGACGATCGTGACGGTGTTAATACCGTGATCGACCGCTGTACTCAGCTCGGAAATTGTCATGCCAAAACCACCGTCACCCATCAGGCTCACCACTGGCCTGCCGGGTTGCGCTATCTTGACACCGAGACCACAGGCAAACGAAAACCCCACCAGGCCAAAATCAAGTGGCGTAAACAGGCAGGGCGGTTCCCAGTAATTCAATGCGTCGGTAGCCTGCAGGCAAAGCGTTCCGGCATCCATGGTAATGGCCGCGTTGCGCGGCAATACCGCGCGCAACTCCTTGTAAAGCCCCGAAGGTTGAATCGGGTGCGTTTCGGTATCGGCATCGGTATCGCGTTTTTGCAGGTAGGCTTCGCGCTCACTGATATAGGCCTGGGTCCAGGCCTCGACCCCGGCACGGGCTTCAAGCTTGCCGAGCTCGGCGCAAAGCTGGCGGGCGGTCGCGCGCGCATCGGCCCAGATGCCGAGCGTAATCGGAAAATAACGACCGATAGCCGTAGGCTCGAGCTCTACCTGGATAATGGCCGCCTGCTGGTTTATGTTGTCGTAGGAGTAAAACGTTGAATTGAATCCGAGACGGGTTCCCAGCGCCAGGATCACGTCCGCCTCCTTGGCCAGCCGCGAGGCTACGACGTTCCCGCGCGGTCCCATCTGCCCTGCATTCAGTGGATGACCAAATGGAATCGCATCGCCGTGTCCCGGGGCGAGGATGATCGGCGCATTCAAAGCCTCGGCGAGCGCGAGTGCGTCTTCTTGACCACCGGTGTTATTGATGCCGCCGCCGGTGACAATAACGGGCTGGTGGGCCTGCCGCAAAAGTTCGGCTGCCTGTTTAATCGACTCTTCATGCGCCGCTGGCACAATTTGCGAGCGGTAGCTCTCAGGTCGCTGAAAGTCGGGAAACTCGGTGACCGCAGATAATACGTCACGCGGCAGGTTGACCTGTACCGGTCCCCTGCGCGGTGTCATGGCGGTACGAAACGCCTCGCGAAACATTTCCGGGACCCGACCGGTTTGCGTCACCGTCCAGGTTTTCTTGGTAATGGGTTTGAACAAGGCCTGTTGATCAACTTCCTGGAAAGCGTCGCGATACACATGCTCTGATGACAGTGAACCGGCAATCGATACCACTGGAGAAAATGCCGCGTACGCCTGGGCCAGGAACCAGGTTGGTTGCGCCCGGTCCGTTCTGACCCGCGAGAACTACCCCCGCCTTGCCCGAGGCACGCGCGTAGCCATCGGCCATATGGGTGCCGGTGCGTTCGTCATGAATGCCGATAAAATTAATATCGTTGGCGTCATAGAGTGCATCGAACATTTCCATAGTCGCGGATCCGATCAGCCCAAAAACGTGCTCAACGTTCTCTGCCTGTAACGATGCGACCGCGGCCTGCCCCCCGGATAATTTTTTCATACCTGGCCCCTGTCTAAGTGTTCCCGAGTATCTGGCAGCTCTTCCAGAAACTCCGCCAGCGCGTTGATAAAGAAAGAAGGATTCTCGCTCAATCCCATGTGCCGTAAACCCGGTACGATAATTACCTGCGACCCCTTGATTTCACTGGCAATGGACTGGCTCATTTCCGGAGTGCTGCCGCTGTCATTTTCACAGGTCATTATGATCGTGGGATGGGTAATCGGTGGCCGTGGGCGAATCAACTCGATCACACCGAAGGCCAGAACCTGGCGACACAAGGCGTAATTTTCGGGATCATTCGCCAGCACCCAGTCGCGCACTCGGTTAATAAACTCGGGATTAGCAGCGCGAAACTCGGCGGTAAACCATCGTTCGATGGTTGCATCGAGCGTGGCGCCGGGACCGCCGGCAGCCG
>CALZHS010000495.1 GCA_945787265.1 uncultured Gammaproteobacteria bacterium
CCCTCGACGAATGTTTTGCGAAAGTGAAGCCCGGTGACCTGGTCGAATGGGGCATCCCGCCAGGATTGAATGGTCGCCTGATTCCGTTGCAGTTGCTGAAGCAGCAGATTCCCTTGAGCGTCTGGATCTATCACCACCATGGACTCGGGGTATTTGCATCCAGCTGGATAAGTCACGGGGTAGATCTGCAGCGGCTTTTTTTTATTTGCTCCGATAATCCAGTCAAGGAATTGCGTCCGCTATTTCTCGAGGATACTTTTAAACGTATCATCATCGACGCACCGCGTAAGCTCACCCGCGGCGACATCGCTTTTGTCAGCCAGCAGGCACGCCAGCAGGGCCAGATCGTGTTTTTGATCCGCCACTTTTTTCTGACGGCTAAACGGGGTAATCCGCACGCGAGCCTGCGTCTCAATACCTGGCAAAGTGGCCGACGATCGTTTTCACTGCAGTTCATCAAGGGGCCGCATAGCGGGAAAATTTCACTGCCCTACCGTAGCGTGGCCGAGGATCATGAACGTTACAACTAAGGTCATTGATCTGGCAGAACTGGGCAGGGATGATGAATTCCCGTTCTATGCCGCGATCTACAGCCCGGTACCCGGCAGCCCCTTCGTACTGTCACCCACCGCGATGCGTTGGGGCGACAGCCTCTATTTAAGCAGGCTCGGTGACTGTAAACAGTTCTGGCTCGGTCACAAAAAAAAACTGTGTTGTAAACTGACCGATCTTTTCGAGCCATTGTTGAAGCATCATTATGGCGAAGAATATGTCGCCGTGTTCGGCAGGCATCCCTGGCAATGCCTGTTATATCTTCACTACCAGCTGAGGCACGAGGGCAGGGGGCTTTATCTGCTCGAGAGCCGGCTCAACCGTAATATTTATAAAACACTGGACTGGGATTGCTGGTTTGCGCCACAGCAGGCGCTAGCCGATCATTTGATTTCGATCAATGCCAGTGGATTTCGTGCAGAATCATTTGGTTCATACCAGGCCCGCATGCAGCGATTTATTGATCGTATCGGAATTGCTACGCCACATGACATGATCGCTGCAGATGCTAATTCAATAAAGCGTCGCTTTGGCAAGTGGTTGGGGCTGATATGGCAATGGAGTTTCAGTGATTCGAGTGAACTGGAGTGGTTTCCGTGGATTAAGCTCGAGCATGAAAAATTACCCCTGGTCAAGCGGGATCTAGATTATCCTGTTAACCAGTGGTCCTATATTGAAGTGTTGTTACGGGAAGATTTTTCCCGTTTGTGCGAACAGTCAGTGCGTGACGATTGCGAACATATCAATCGCATGCTCTGGAAAATTACGCTGTTCAACTACCAGCAAGTCACGGTCGAACTTTCATTCAGGCATCCCTATTCCCTGCATCGCGACATGCCTGGATTTGATACCGCGCTTTACCAGGCAAGGTACATCTACGACGATTTGCTGCGCAACCTGCAGGCGCGTGACGGCGATCTTGATCTACCGGAAAATATGCCGTTTATCACCACAGCTATGGGAATTATTCGCGCGAGAATTCGATCAAATCGATTACCAGCGAGTCATGGCATTGCAGAACAAGCTGCCCCTGGCATTCGAATGCTACCAGTCAGATGCCAGCTTTTTTCCAGAACAGTCCTTCAGTCGTATTGCTGTTGGTACTCCCCGCATCGATGAATCTGACCATTCTCCATGGTCTTCCAGTGCTGTTAACAAGCCCCTTTTTTATTATCAACATGCCAGGCCCATCGAGAATCCGACCGCGACAGAAAAGATATTTCTTGAGCGAAATTCGAACCAGTGGTGGCTGGGTGAAGACGCGTTACAGTCAATACGCGATTACTACATTTTAAAAGATCACAACGGCCGCTCCTGCTGGGCATACCGGACGCAGCTTGGTGAGTGGTACAAGCAGGGCGAATTTTGTTAGTGGTCGATCAACCACCGGTATGGAAGCCCCGGGATGTTCAACGACTTTAACGAATGGCTGTGTAAAACCAATTTCAGTTTTCTACACGGAGCATCACATCCACGGGATATAATCGAGACGGCCAATGCGCTGGGTTACCAGTCTATATGCATCAATGATTTTGATGGTGCTTACGGACTAGCAAGATGCTATCGCGAACTTGACTACCTCAGGAAAAATCAATTGCACCAGGGTTTAAAGCTTAACTACGGTGCAGAAATACATTTACATTCAGATCATGATTTACCGGTGTTGTTGCAGGATACGCTGGTTCTGGTTGCCCAGAATCACCAGGGGTATACCAATCTTAATCGTCTACTGAGCTATGCACACCGGGAGGGTAAGAGTTATGCCAACATCCCACTCGAGTACCTGTTGGGTAGTGATGTCGATGGAATATTCGCAATTCAGCCGATGCGGGGACGGGTACGCACACAAAATAGCCCCAGTCACCATGCTGAGCTCAAACAATGCTTCGAGGGACGATACTTCCTGGCAATTAGTCGCCACCTGCACCCTGCGGAGGACCGCTGGATAAAAACAACGCTTGAATGCGCAAGGCGGCATAAGCTCGAATACATCCTGACCCAGGATGTGTTTTTCCATAACCGGCAACAAAAATGCATTAGCGATTTACTCCAGGCGATTCGTACCAACCGGGTGTTTGATCAATGCCGGGAACATTTTTTTCCAAATGCCGAACGATGCCTGCATCGTGTTAACGAATTAGAGCGTTTGTTTACAGTAATTCCCGGCTATCGCAAGGCTCTGGGCCTGTCACAGTCACTGAACCAGAGCTGCCAGTTTGATCTCGACCAGCTCGGTTATCACTATCCCAGGGAAATGATTCCTCCCGGGCATGATGCCCAGTCCTACCTGCGGTTCCTGGTTAACAAGGGTTTGCAGGAGAAATTCGGTCACAATCCGCCCGACAAGATTGTGCGACAAATAGAGCACGAGCTGGTTTTAATCGGGAAACTCAACTTCGCCGATTATTTTCTTACGGTCTGGGACATCGTCAGTTGGGCAAGGCGTCAGCATATCCTGTGCCAGGGGCGGGGATCTGCCGCTAACTCCAGCGTCTGTTTCGTACTTGGAATAACCTCGGTCAACCCGGACCAGTTTGATTTACTGTTCGAGCGTTTTGTCAGTATGGATACCAGCGCTATGGCCGTGATCGTGCAGCAATGGTTGCGAATGTCATCACCTTCAGGGGCAAGGGATCATTACGCGCGGTCGGTAAGGCACTCGGGGTTGATGATGGATTACTCCAGCAAATGTCTAAGATTGCGTCAAGTCGCTATTTTCGTGGAACCGGTACCGGAAACATTGTCATGGCGCTAAAAAATGATCATGAAAATGAAAATCCCGGGGCTGCGAAAATCAGCTGGAAATTATGGATGCAGCTCACCGAAAAGATATGCGGATTTCCACGTCATCTCGGTATCCATTCGGGTGGCTTTATGCTGGCCGATAAACCCTTGAACTGCCTGTTGCCGCAGGAGCCGGCAAGCATGGAGGGGCGAAGTGTTATTCAATGGAGTAAAGAAGATATCGAGGCCCTCGGGTTTTTTAAAATCGATGTTCTCAGTCTCGGCATGCTGTCGGCGATTCGAAAGTGTTTCGACTATATCGAATACTATTATGGCAAGTGTTTAAGCCTGGGCTCGATTCCAGAAGATGACCAAGCAACCTACGCCATGATCCAGAAAGCCGACACTGTCGGTGTATTCCAGATCGAGTCACGTGCACAAATGTCGATGCTGCCGCGCCTGAAGCCGGCGTGTTTCTATGATCTGGTGATCGAGGTTGCCATTATCCGGCCCGGTCCGATCCAGGGCAATGTTATCCATCCCTATCTTGCAAGGCGGAATGGGCTGGAGCCGGTAACTTACCCGGATGAACGCCTGCGTCCGATTCTGCAACGCACGCTCGGGATTGCCATTTTCCAGGAGCAGGCAATGCGCATTGCGATAGCGGTTGGCAATTTCACGCCCGGTGAAGCCAATGAGCTGCGCAAGAAAATTGGATCCTGGGGGATAAAGGACTTTAACCGGGATTTAAACCCTTTGTTGTTCAAGCTCGAACAGGGAATGCGCGACAACCAGGTCAAGCCAGAGTTTGCGCAACAAATACTCGGCCAGATGAAAGGTTTTGCCGAGTACGGGTTTCCGGAGTCTCACGCGGTTTCATTTTCATTGATCGCCTATGCTTCCTGCTACCTGAAATGCCACTTCCCGGCCGCGTTTTATATTTCAGTTTTAAATTCGCAGCCGATGGGCTTTTATTCACCGCATGCCCTGTTGCAATCGGCACAGCGCGAAGGGATCCGGCTGTTACCGATCTCACTGTACCATTCACAATGGGATCATCAGCTCGAAAAAACTGCGCCACAGCAGCCATACGCGATTCGCCTCGGATTTCGCCTCGTTAATGGTCTCGCAGAATCAACGGCAGCCACGATAGTTCAGCAGCGAAATGCTTCTCAAGCCTTGAAAAACTTCGAAGACTTTGTCCGGGACTGTGATTTAGCGCGCGACCAGGTAACGGCTTTAGCCGCGGCGAATTTATTTTTTGATACGGGTGATTCCCGCTCACAGGCCCTGTGGAAATCGGAAGCGGTACCCTGTCTGCCGATGCTCGACGATGTCGACGCTAATATCGACTGGAAACCGGAAGTGCAAAAAGACTTCAGGGCATTTAAAACCAGCCTCAAGGAGCATCCCGCAGTGATCCTTAAAAAGGAACAATGGCCATATCGAGTCGCGGTCGAAAAATTTACAGTTGCCAGTCGCCTGATCGAGTTAGCGGCGGATAAAGATGTTTTCGCATTCGGACTGGTGCTGGTGAAACAGTCGCCGGGATCAGCGAAGGGGATGGTGTTCGTCACGCTCGAGGATGAAACCGGGTTTTTCAACCTCGCTTTTACACCACAGGTTTATGCCCGCTTTTACCGGCTCGTAGATCAGCGACCTTTTCTCTGTGTCGTTGGTCGCCTGCAAAGGATTAACGAATCGCACTCGATACTGGTGAAACGTGTTTTTGATCTTGATTCGGGCGCGAACCTGTTGCCACTACATCGAGATGATCATGCAAGCAAACACGGCGCTACAGTGGAGTTAATCAAGCCCAGGGCTTTTTACTAGTTCATTAAACCAGCAGGATGATGCCCAGCATGAATTCGCCAATCTTCCAGATAGTTTGAAATACCGGTACCCCCAGGAAATTGAGTGCAATCAGGCCCAACAGGGCATAGGTACCGTAACGTTGATTGATCTGAAGGTACCTGAGCGCCATTTCCCGTGGCAATGCATAAGGCAGGATGTAACTGCCATCCAGTGGTCCAATCGGCAATAAATTAAATAACATGAGTAACATGTTGATCAGCGCCAGGTAGGTAAAGAAGAAATAAGCGACCTCTGTTTGAAACAGACCCCAGCCCGCTTTTACGCCAAGCGCATACAAATTAATCGTAATAATTGCCAGCAACAGGTTCATGCCGGGTCCGGCAGCGGCAACCAGCAAGGTTCCCCAGCGAGTACGAAACTTACTGGGGTCAGTGGGCACCGGTTTGGCGTATCCGATACCAATCGCCAGCACCATTAATAATCCAAGCGGATCGATATGAGGAATGGGATTTAAAGTCAGCCGTCCTGCCCGTTTGGCGGTATCGTCACCGATAAGCGAAGCCACTTTGCCATGCCCAAACTCGTGAAACGTCAGCGAAAATATCAAGGCAACCGCGATCAAAACAAACAACAGGTACTGCTGTTGTAATAGCAACTGGATCATCGTATTTCCGCAGGGTCCCGAAAGCGTATCGGCCACCAGTATAGCCAGTGCCTGCGCCCGAGTACCAGAAAATTTACGGAGCCTGGAATTTGCTTAAGTTGAATATGAGCAAAATCACATAAGCCTTTGAAAATAATATAAATATACTATAATCAAAAACACTGTCTCGTGTTTTCAGGGAAATTCTCTGTAATCCCGGACAGCCTGGCCTGCGGGACAATAGATTGTACTGCTACCGGGGAATCAAAAATGGTCTATACATAGTCCGTACTAATGAAGACGATGACTACAGAATCTAGCCTGAGAAATACAGAGATCTGGACCTGGATTTTTTGCCGCTCAATTAAAAGGTAACACAGCGTGTCGCAAGACCTGATCAACAGGTATAAAAAATCATTCGGGATTCGGTTCGAGAACACGGAAACCGAAGCTCGTTATCGAGAATCGCAGGAAACGCGAGGTCGAAGCTCGAGCGCTTTCGCGTTCGGTGCACTGCTTTTATTATGCCTGGCTTTCGCCTATCTCGAGTTTCGCGCCTTTGGTCATGAAGTCCAGTTGCCGATGTATGGATACCTGCTGGCTGCGATTCTGGCACTCGCCAATTTATTGATAAGCCGTTTCTCTGCCGAGCTTTATTATCCCAAGATACGCCTGACCGGTAACGGGCTGCTGGCGATGGGAATCATTATCGCGGCAATATTCGTACAGAAGTATAGCGCCTATCACGCACTGGAGTTCGTGCTACTCGCGGTCTGGATGGGCAGCCTGAAATCTGTGCGCCTGGTGATCACGCTGTCGCTAAATGTACTGCTTGTGCTTCTGTTTATCGGGGCGATGTTTGCCACCGATGTTTCCGGGTTCTGGATTTCCCTGGTG
>CALZHS010000496.1 GCA_945787265.1 uncultured Gammaproteobacteria bacterium
GGCCTTTGCCGGTCAAACCTTTGATCGCACCGTGCACAAGGGTGACCTGACCGGAATCGAAATCATCAGTCGACTGATGGAGCAGGTGCGTGCGCTGCCGATAAAGCTGATGGAAGAGAATCGCGCGCTGGCGCTGGTGCCGACACGTGATGGCGAAGCCATGGCTGGCGTATTGATGGTCGATATGCGTGACGGCGAGTTTCGCCTGGTACAGGCCAAAACCGTGCTGATGGCGACCGGTGGTGGCCCCACCATGTATCGTTACCACACGCCCTCCGGCGACAAGTCGATGGACGGACTGGCGATGGCACTGCGGCTAGGCCTCGGACTGCGCGACATGGAAATGGTGCAGTTTCACCCGACCGGCCTGCTGGCCGGGCACGATACGCGCATGACCGGTACCGTGCTCGAAGAAGGCCTGCGGGGTGCCGGGGGTTACCTGCTGGACGGTAATGGCGAACGCTTCATGATGGGTTATGACGACGAGGGTGAACGCGCGACGCGCGATATTGTCAGCCGGGCGATTTACGCGGAGATGCGCGCCGGACGCACGACGCCCAACGGTGGCGTTTATATTTCGATGAGTCACCTCGGACCTGAAATGGTCGCGCAAAAGTTCCCCGGCATGGTCAAGCGCTGTGCCGATTGCGGTTTCGACCTCGCGGGCGGTCGCGTCGAAGTCGTGCCGACGGCGCACTACCTGATGGGCGGCGTCGTGGTATCGCCGGATACACGCAGCGCGATCCCGGGCCTGTTTGTCGCCGGCGAAGACGCCGGCGGCGCGCACGGCGCCAATCGACTCGGGGGCAACGGTGTCGCCAATTCAACCGTATTCGGCGGTATTGCCGGGGAACAAATGGCGGCACAGGCTATCTTGCAGCAGCACTGGGCGGATCCGGACACCCGCGTCGTCGATGCGGCGATCGAGCAGACCCTGGCGCCGTTTCAGCTAGCTGCGGGCGATATCAACTCGATTCGGGATCGCCTGCTGGACCTGATGTGGGATGGCGTCGGCGTGCTGCGCGATGCCAACGGCATCCGCCAGGCGCAGGCCGGGTTGGAATCGCTAAAATCGGAGCTGCTCGCGACCGGGCTAGGCGAGGATAACCGGGTATTCAACCTGAGCTGGCACGACTGGCTTAACCTGCAGAGCCTGATCGAGGTTTCGGAAGTCATTGCCGCCGCGGCCTTATCGCGCGAGAATTCGAGGGGCGCGCATTACCGTGAAGATTACCCCGAGGCCGGTAGCCTCGATGAATCTTATTATACGGTTGCAAGCATCGACCGGGGGGCGGTAAAGGTAGAGCGCCAGCCAGTCGATTTTTCCATCGTCAAACCGGGGGAGTCCCTGCTCGAACATGATTGATTATCAAACCATTGAGAACGCGGCCAGGCAGATCATGTCGAATGCCGCGATCGATATCCCGCCGGATTACCGGCAGGGGATAGAAGACATGGCGAAGTGGGAGGAGGGAGATCTCTCCTGTTTCGTGCTGCAGACCATGATGGACAACTGGAATGCCGCAAGCGAGGATCGCCGGCCAATGTGCGCCGATACCGGACTACCGCGCTACTATGTCAAGGTTGGCAACAATGCCCGGCTAGCAGACGGTTTTACCGGGCTCGAACGCGCCTTGCGCAGTGCGACCGCGCTGGCGACCCATGATATTCCGCTGCGGCCGAACCGGGTGCACCCGCTGTGGCGCACCGATCATAACAACAATGTCGGCATCAACGCGCCCGAGATCGACTGGAGCTTCGAGCCGGATGTAGACTGGATCGACATCACCACCGTGCACAAGGGCGGGCTGTTCGGCACCGATTACCGCATGCTGTTTCCCGGCGACGGCATCGACGGCATCAAGCGTTTTTTCCTGGACACGTTGGTCGCCTTCGGCAAGCGTGGACTAGCCTGCCAGCCCGCGATCGTCGGTATCGGACTGGGTGGTTCCAAGGACATTACCATGGTGCTTGGCAAGCAGGCTGCCTGCCTGCGCGTGGTCGGCGACCGCAATCCCGATCCCAAGATCGCCGAGCTCGAACTCGAATTGAA
>CALZHS010000497.1 GCA_945787265.1 uncultured Gammaproteobacteria bacterium
GAATGACTGCGTTCCAGGCTAGTTCGACGTGTTCCTGTGTTTGCGTCGCGCGTGCTTTGCCGTCTTGTGCCAGTTCATCCACAATTTCGGGGGCGGGCGTCACGATATCACGACCGGCGGCCAGCACATCGACCTGCACCTTGCAGGCGTTTTCAACGGTATACAGATAATAGAATGCTTCCGCGACACTGCGGCCAACGGTCAGCAAACCGTGGTTGCGCATGATCATGATCCAGCTATCCGCCATGTCTGCACCCAGTCGCTCACACTCCTCGCTATGAGTGCGGGCAATACCGTAATCGTGATAGCAAACCATGTCTCGAATCTCGTTCGCCTGCTGGGTGAGCGGTAACAGGCCGGATTCCATGCAGGAAACCGCCATACCCGCGCGGGTATGACTGTGCAGTGCGACGTTGATATCGGGTCGCGCCTTCAGCATCGCGGTGTGGATTGCATGACCCGCCTCGTTATAGGGATGGTCTCCCTCGATGACGTTACCATCGAAATCAACCTTGATCAGGTTGCTCGCGCAAATCTCGTGGAACAGCAAGCCGTAGGGATTGATCAGGTATTGCTGCGGATTATCGGGCACACGGGCACTTAAATGAGTAAAGATCAAATCGGTCCAGCCGTAGTGAACAAAGGCACGATAGCAGGCCGCAAGCTGCACGCGCAGCTGCCACTCGGCTTCACTGCAGTTCGGTGAAAACAGATGTGGCGTCGGATTATTCATGATTTCTCCGGGATGCGATTTTAGTTTCTCGTCGATTTCTTCGCGGTAGTCAGGCTGTGACTCAGGTACTGGTAGAAGTCCCAGATGGTACCCTCAAGGTTACGCGATGCCAACGGCCCCGGCGCATGATAACGAGACCCAAGCCCCTGCTGCACCCTGAGCAAAACCTGCTTGTCTTCATCCATTGTATGTTGAAACAACTTGACCGCCTTATCGACATCACGCTGTGCCCAGTGATCGCCAAAAAATACCAGGCCCATTTTCACCCTGACCCGGTCGGCAGATTCCGGGCGAATGCATAAGAACGAGCTGTAATCGCTGCCAAGGCCTACCAGGAGTCCCGGCGGCACCGCAAACATGACGCAGGTATTGCCCTCTTCCTCGGTCAGGTCCGGGTGGCCAACGCGACCTTTGGGCACGCGCGTGGTGAAACCGACGCTGTAGCCGAAATGGCGTTTGCCCGGAGCCAGGTGGGAGCATAATCGACTTGGATTAACCTTGTGCAGCGTATCTTTATGCAGCGGTGTCAGATGATATCCCTCCATGAAGTTTTCCAGCAGGCATTTCCAGTTGGTTTCCCAGGTTTCATCGGCCAGGTAACGCAGCGACATTTGTTCCAGGTGATAATTTTTTATCACCGGATCAAGTGCCTCCAGCTGCTTGCCGATACCAGCTGCGCGCGTATTCAGGTTCGCAAAAATGAATCCCTGCCAGAACTCGCATTTTATTTCAGGCAACCGGCATTGGCGCATATTAAATGCTTCGTGCGACTCAAGGTGAGGTGCGTTCAAGAGTTGGCCGGTCGTATCGTAGGCCCAGTGATGGTACGGGCAGAGAAACTTCCTGGTGTTACCACTGCCTTCAGCGATCACGGTACCGCGGTGTCGGCAGACGTTGGCAAGCACGCGAATCACGCCATCGCGACCGTGCACGACTAGCAATGGTTCACCGACATGATCAAAACTGAAAAAATCACCCGGTTGCCCGACTTCTTCGACCCGACCGACGCAAAACCAGTCTCTGGCAAACAACTCGCTGGACTCGATCTGTGTCCACAGGGGATCGGTATAGAAAGCGCCGGGCAGCGAAAACCCCCGCTCGTAGGGTTTACCTTTTATTGATTGCAGGGCTTTCAGGAACCGAGCGGTTTGTGCTTTTTTCGGAATCGATGCCATAAACCAAATCCAGCCGACGAGAATTTAATCAGTGCGAAGTCAATAAGTTAGCCTATATTAAATGCCTGGGCTCAAATAAAACAGGGGAATTAGCATGAGTGCTGTAAATCCTTACGACGCACCCGATGCAGACGGTCGAATCGGTCGCATGCGCTACCTGGCTTACAATACCGGCGCCAACCTGGTCATGCTTGCGGCTTTGATTCCCCTGTCAGGAGGATTTGCCGGTCTTGCTGCGATGCCGGACCTGGGTTCCGCTTTCGGTATCGTTTATATTATCGCCAATATAGCGGCCTTGATTATCGCAATCATGTGGGGCAAACGCAGATTAAACGATCTCAACAAATCTGGTTGGTTGATGCTGCTTCTAATTGTGCCGCTGGTGAATTTGTTTTTTATCCTCTACATGATGTGCTTTAGCGGCAGCGAAGGGTCAAACAATTATGGCCCGCCATCCGTCGCCAACAACATAGGCGTGATCATTCTGGGATCCCTGTTGATTGTAATGGTCGTGCTCGGAATCATTGGTATCCTGGCAGCAATTCTGATTCCGATGATAGCGGGCGCCTGATGAGGATGAACTCGTATCAAGCGCTGCATCATCAAACCGAACAGGTTTTATTTATACCAAAATCAACAAGTTAACCTATATTAAATACCTGGGGTTAATTAAAACAGGAGAAATACCATGAGTGCTGTAAATCCGTATGACGCACCCGACGCATCGCTGGATACCGGACACGACGAGCTTTACCAGCCGAAAATCTTTACTTTCAATGGCCGTATCGGTCGCATGCGCTACCTGGCCTACGGCATCGGCGTCAATCTCCTGCTGATGCTGATCATGGTCCCGCTGGCCGGCGCGACTGCCTTTATGGGTGGCGATCCAAGTTCATCGATGATTGGAATGCTGGGAATCGGGATTTTTTACATTGCCACCATCGTTATATCGGTGATGTTTGCAAAACGTCGGCTCAACGATCTGAATCGCAGCGGCTGGTGGTTCCTGCTGTTTATCATCCCGTTTGTTAACCTGCTGCTCGCAATTTACCTGATCTTTTTTCCCGGTACCAATGGATCGAATAATTTCGGACCGGCACCAGAGGCTAACTCGGTCGGCGTTCTGATTCTGGGCTGGCTGATGCCGGTATTTTTTATTCTCGGCATCGTTGCAGCAATCGCCGTTCCAGCCTACCAGGATTATTTATCGCGCGTGCAATAGGCTCGGATAGGTAACTCCAGGTCTGGCAAAAACCGCCGCAGCCAAAGCTAGGCGAAGGCAGGCATTACCTCAGAACAGAAAAGCTCCAACGAGCGCTTTTGTTCCTTCTGCCCCAATCCCATGCTGGCATAGTAAATGAACTCGTCGACGCCAAGCGCTTCGTAGCGCTTGAGCTTGGCGATGACAGTCTCGGGTGAGCCGAACATCAGGTTTTCTTCCAGCATTTCCGCATTGTACTGTTCGCGGTCGGTCAACTCCTCGAGCGGGATTTGTTTCGGAAATCCATTCTTAACATCCCCGAGGTTACGGAACAGGTTTTCGAACTGACCCAGCACGGTCTGGATCGCCTTGATGGCCGCATCTCGTCCCGCGTCATCCTTGTAAAGCGAGGTAAGCCGCATCATCGCAAAGGATGGTCGATCAGAATCAGGGTATGCAGCAATGGCCTCGTCGAGCTGGGATTTATACAGCTCGGCCTCGGCAAACGGTCGGGTTAAAGGCCAGGACATGACGTGGCAATTGTTCTTGAGCGCGTAGTCAAAGGTTATCGGCGACCTGGCCGCGACCCAGATCGGGGGGTGCGGTTGCTGCACCGGTTTCGGCACCGAGGTTGAGCTTGGAAAGGTCCAGAACTCGCCGTTATGCTCATAATCTCCCGCCCA
>CALZHS010000498.1 GCA_945787265.1 uncultured Gammaproteobacteria bacterium
GATATTGTCGGGATGCTGGTCGCAACGCGGTAGTCGATTGTGAATGCCGAGATCGTCCTCGTAATGGATCAGGGCCTCGTCGACGCGATTCTGCTCGAGTAACAGTGCGCCGAGCGCATGACGCGGTGGGTGCATCCAGGGCCAGGGCTCCGAGTACTCGAGGTGATCGCAAAGCACGGTCGCCTCGCGCAGGTAGCGAAACCCGAGCTCGTGATTGCCAGCGTGATACTCGACTTCTCCATTCATCATGGCCTGCGCAACCGCAAGAATATCACGGGTTGGATTATTCGCCATGATGTGCCATGCGGGCACCTTGTTATAGCGCTTGTAAAACTCCTGCTGGTAGCTTCGTGCCGACTCCAGGTCACCGAGGGCCGCATGCGCAATTGCCTTGGCGTAGACCAGCAGAATCGTCGTAATCGGTACCGAATTGGGCTTTTTCGGCATGTCTTCATCACAAATCTGTTGCCAGCGTCCGAAACGCACCAGCACGTGGGCGCGCCCTGCATAGTAGCCGTCGAGGGTGGAGCCCAGGTACCATTTGTCACCCAGGTGTCTTTTGTCGCGCACCAGGTTGCAGATTTCATCGGCGCTTTGCAAGGCCTCATGAAATTGACCCAGGAACATCGACGCCCAGATGTTGAAGTCGTGATTGTGCACGATCGAGATCATGTAAAACTCTTCGCGACCGCGCAGCTTGACGTAGTCGCGATCGACTGCAATCGCACGGCGATTGGCGTCGGCGGCATTCTGCCATTGCCCGCAGAGACTGTCGATGTGGCTTGCCATGTGGACCAGGTGTCCGACGTCCGGGCAAAGATTGCGTAATTGGTTGGCCTGGGGTAACGCTTTCTCGGGCGTGGGCGACATTTCGTAAACGTGGATATAAAAATGCAGGATGCCCGGATGAGGTTCGAGTTTTTCCCGTGCCACAATTTCCAGGCCATGCTCCAGAATGGCGATGGCCTCTTCGGTACAGGCATCTTGCGCCGGGATGCCGTGCTGTAAATCCCACAGCTTCCACGGAGTCAGGTTCATGACCGCTTCGGCGCACAGGCAGGTAACGTCGAGATCGTCGGCAAATTCCTCGTAAACGCGCCGCATCGCATCGGCATAGTCCTGCGTCCAGTTATCCAGTTCAGCCTGGTCTTTTGCCTCTGCGGCCGGATGCTTGGCGCACATCGCGTCGATCAGTACCTGCTCAACCGGGCTGGCATTTTGTTTTAGCGACGCTGCGCGGGACGCATACTCGTGACAGTATGCGATCGCCTCGTCACGTTCCTGGAATCCGAACCATGCCCAGGGCTTGTTATAAAAGGGGCCGGCGGCGTAGGCGATGCCCCAGTATCCCATGGCGCACTCCGGGTCAAGCTCGATGACTTTCTCAAAACAGCGTACGGCTTCCTCCTGGTTGAAGCCGTAGCACCAGATCAGGCCGCGCACAAACCAGGAATTTGCCGCTTCGACGGAAGTGGTTATTGGTCGTTGGTAATTGCCGAGATTGAAGTAGTCGCCCATATCGTTATTCTGATAAAACCCTAATGATTATAGTGATTTGTGGACCAAACAGTACAGGATTTGTATCACAGAATCCTGTTTTTGAAACCGATAGAAATGCCTGCAGTCATTCGACAAATTGGGTGACGAAGATTATGCTCGGTGTCATCGATACAGGGAAAAGAAAATGCCAGATCTCAGTTATTTGACCCGTAGCAATCCAGACCGGTTCGATCTCAAACCCGGCCAGGAAAACATGAAGGCGGTTGTGACAACCGGCAACGGCGGTTATGACAAGCTCGACTATCGAGACGTGCCGATTCCAGTACCTGAATCCGGCGAACTATTGCTAAAGGTGCTCGCCGCGGGAGTCAATAACACGGAGATCAATACGCGCCTGGGGTGGTATTCGTCTTCGGTAACCAGCGGCACCGAGCAGTTTGCCGACGATAGAAAAGACACCCCCGAGCTGGCCGACGGCGGCTGGAACCAGGCCACCTCTTTCCCCTTCATCCAGGGAACCGATTGCTGCGGTG
>CALZHS010000499.1 GCA_945787265.1 uncultured Gammaproteobacteria bacterium
TGGGCGCCCCGGTGGTCCACGAGGACCACGGTGTCGGACGCTACCAGGGCCTGAAAACCCTGACCGTGTCGGGGATCGAAACCGAGTTTCTCTGTATCGAGTATGCCAACCAGGACAAGCTGTACGTGCCAGTGTCCTCGCTACACCTGATCAATCGATATGCCGGCGCCAACGAGGAAAATGCCCCACTTCATCGTCTCGGCAGCGATCACTGGCAGCGCACGCGCAAAAAAGCACAGCAGAAAATACACGATATAGCCGTCGAGCTGCTTGATATACAGGCCAGGCGAGAAGCCACGCAGGGATTTGCCCACCAGGTTACGCTCGACGAGTATCAGCAGTTCGCCAGCGAGTTTCCGTTCGAGGAAACGCCAGACCAGGAAACCTCGATCGAATCGGTTATCGAGGATATGCAGTCCCAGCAGCCCATGGATCGAATCGTCTGTGGCGATGTTGGCTTCGGTAAAACCGAGGTTTGTATGCGTGCGGCGTTTGTCGCCGCTATTTCAGGTTCCCAGGTAGCGGTACTGGTACCAACCACCCTGCTGGCGCAGCAACACTTTCATAATTTTCGTGATCGATTTGCCAATTGGCCAATCCGCATTGCCTGCCTGACGCGCTTTAGCGTGAAAAAAAGTCTCGCAGACACACTGGCGCAAATACAGGCCGGCAAAATCGATATTGTCATCGGCACTCACAAACTCCTGTCAGATACCATCAAGTACCGCAACCTGGGCCTGGTCATTATCGACGAAGAACACCGATTCGGCGTGCGCCACAAGGAAAAACTGAAAGCACTGCGGGCCAGCGTCGATTTACTGACGATGACAGCGACCCCGATACCGCGGACCCTGAACATGTCATTATCCGGAATGCGCGACCTGTCAATTATCGCAACGCCCCCGATGCAACGACATGCAATCAAGACCTTCGTATCGCGCTGGAATCCGGACACGATTATCGAGGGTTGTCAACGCGAACTCAAACGCGGCGGGCAGATTTACTTCGTACACAACGAGATCAAATCCATCGAGAAGACCGCGCATGAACTGCAACAGCTCCTGCCAGAGGCACGTACCGGCATAGTGCACGGACGCATGAAAGAGAAAGAACTCGAATCGGTGATGCTGGATTTTTATCACCACCGGTGCAATTTGCTGGTTTGCACCACGATCATCGAAAGCGGTATCGATGTGCCCACCGCCAACACCATCTTCATCAACCGTGCCGATAAGCTGGGCCTTGCCCAACTGCATCAGATTCGGGGTCGGGTAGGACGTTCCCATCACCGGGCCTATGCCTACCTGATCGTACCACCGGAAGCTGCGATGACTGCCGATGCGCGCAAACGTTTGCTGGCAATCGAATCACTGGAAGACCTCGGGGTCGGATTTACCCTGGCTACCCATGACCTGGAGATTCGCGGGGCGGGCGAAATTCTGGGTGAAGAACAAAGCGGACAGATTACCGAGATCGGTTTTACCCTGTACTCGGAGCTGCTGGAACGCGCGGTGACCTCGCTAAAATCAGATTTACCCATCGACTTCGAGCAACCGATCATGCGTGCTTCCGAGGTCGATTTTCATGCTCCCGCATTGATCCCGGAAACCTATATCCCTGACATTCACAGACGCCTGATAGAATACAAGCGCATCGCTTCCGCGAAAAACGATGACGAGCTACGAGAAATCCAGATGGAACTTATTGATCGTTTCGGCCTGTTGCCGGAACCGCTCAAACACTTGTTCAGGGTCACCCAGATCAAGCTGCAAACCCTGGCCCTGGGTGTCGACAAAATAGACGTCGGTGAACAGAATGGAAAAATCGTTTTCAATCGCAGCCCAAATATCGACCCAATGAAGATAATCGAACTGATACAATCGGATCCGCAACAATATCGCTTCGACGGCAAACAAACCTTGCGTATTGCTTTTCATAATGTTGAACTTGAATCCCGACTTAATCAGGTTGAAGACCTGGTCGCGAGGCTAGCGGCAGAATAGTATGAAACGACAACCATTAATCCTGATA
>CALZHS010000500.1 GCA_945787265.1 uncultured Gammaproteobacteria bacterium
TACGCGCTTATATGAATGTTGCCTCGCATAAACCCTCGATTCACTACCGGGGTAAGCCCCTTGAAGGGTTTGAGGCGGTCATTCCGCGCATCGGTGCGTCGGTAACGGCTTACGGCGCCGCGGTACTGCGCCAGTTCGAGATGATGGGGGTTGTATCGCTCAACGAATCGGTGGCGATTACGCGTTCGCGCGATAAATTGCGCTCGCTGCAATTGTTGTCACGCAAGGGCATCGGCATGCCCCTCACCGGTTATGCGAGCAAACCTGACGATATCAAGGACGTCATCAAGATGGTTGGCGGCGCGCCGCTGGTGATTAAATTGCTGCAGGGTACCCAGGGCATCGGCGTGGTGCTGGCGGAGACGCAAAAGGCGGCCGAAAGCGTCATTGAGGGTTTCATGGGCGTCAAGGCCGATATCCTGATCCAGGAATTCATCAAGGAAGCCGGCGGTTCGGACATTCGCTGTTTTGTCATCGACGGTAAGGTGGCTGCGGCGATGAAACGCCAGGGTGCAGAGGGTGAGTTCCGCTCCAACCTGCATCGCGGCGGTTCGTCCAGCCTGATCAAGATTACGCCCGAAGAGCGTTCCACGGCCGTGAGGGCTGCCGGCATCATGGGATTGAACGTGGCCGGTGTCGACCTGCTGCGCTCCAATCACGGCCCGGTTGTCATGGAAGTGAACTCCAGCCCGGGACTTGAAGGCATCGAAGGTGCCACCGGCAAGGATGTCGCCGGCATGATCATCGCCAACCTGGAAAAACTTAAGCCCGGCAAAACCAGAACTCGTGGTGCAGGTTAGTAAGCAGGCGGCCGTTGAATAAGTCATATGGATAACATTGTTGTTTAATTTTCGTTCCACTTTTGCCTGCTGCTTATTGCTACCAGGAATTAGCGCGCCTTGCCTGGCCCAAATCGTGATTGATCCAGAGGCAAACGAGTCGTCGGCGCAACAGGCGACAACGCTCGAAACAGGCATTTTACAGAATCTTGTCGGCTATAAGGATGATGTACTGGGTGCCCTCGTTATCAAGATTACCGCGGGTGAAGATAGCGTCTCGGAGGTGATTGAAATCAGTATTCCGGTCAACCCGGAACTGGTTGATCGTGTATCGGTGGTATCAGAATCTGGCACAGCGCTTAAATTTCTGGAGCCTATGAAAATATCCCTGGATCATGCAGGTAGTAAAGTGGGTATAATTCTAACGCTGTCAGGCAATAGTAGAATAAGGTTTAAAATTAAAATGGTTGACCTGCCCGATGAATAACAGATTGGTTAATGCATCGGGCAAGAATACGATACAAGCCGAATACTATGGCTTGATGTTATGGTCTAGTGCCAAGCGGGGGCGCGATGGTTTTTGAGCAAAATTTTATTCGAATTATTCTTATTTCTATTTGGCTTCAGGGCTGTGCCTCGAGCTATGGATCCCAGAGTCATAACTCACCAAAGGCGGCGCCACCGCCACCTGACATAACGACGCTGGACACCGGGTATCTTGAAACTACTCCTGGTTACACAGGCAGTGTGCTTGGCGCCGAAATCATCGGCGTATCCGATTCCACCGCCGAGGAATTGCAGATAATAGAGGTCAGTATTCCTGTCGATCCGGACCAGGTTGATGAGGTACGGATTATCTCTCCTTCCGGCAGTACACTTAAGCAGGAAAGACAGGCCGAGATCTTGCGTGATTATGAAAATAATAACGTGGGGATAAAGTTATATTTGCCGAAACAGCAAAAATGGGGTTTCAAACTTAAACTGATCGACACTCCCGAAGACAACTAAGTTCATGACATTTGTGTCAGGTAATCGGTGAAGAATATGTCATTTGATGATGTGATTTTAACGTTTTCAGATCAGAACTTTACACTGGGCCAGTTACTGATAATCCCGACCGTTCTGATTGTCGGTTACGTCGCAATCCGATGGTTGGCACGCATTATTACGAATCGGCTGGTGGCGCGTAACATGCAGGCCGACGTGGTGCACCTGGTGCGGCGGATTTTCTATGTTATCGCGCTGACGATC
>CALZHS010000501.1 GCA_945787265.1 uncultured Gammaproteobacteria bacterium
CGAGTAGGATACTCCGGCAGAGAATGCGATCAATCCGGCCAGTATGGTGACCGACCACAGCATCGCCTCGCCACCCACGATACCCATGACAAAGGAAACCAGGGTCAGCGAAAACAGCAGCAAAAACGTGGTACGTTTCTGGTAATAAGCCGCGAGGGTGGAAGCGCCGATAACCAGGGCGTAAAAACCAATGATAAAGTAATTCATGATTCAGCCCTCACTTCGGATGACGCAAGCGCGGATTGGTCAGGATCGACCCCACGTCAGCAGCCAGGTTTAACAAAATGAAGGTCGCTGCAAAAATCAGGCAGCAGGCCTGCACCACCGGAAAATCGCGCTTGGTCACGGCGTCGACCAGTAATTGACCGATGCCGGGATAGACAAATACGACTTCAACCAGAACCACCCCGGTGACGAGGTAGGCGAGGTTCAAAGCGATGACGTTGATAACCGGTGCCCAGGCGTTTGGCAGCGTGTGTTTGACGATTACCTTCCATGCCGGTACCCCTTTGAGGCGCGCCATTTCAACGTAGGGTGATGCCAGCAGGTTGATGATCGAGGCCCGGGTCATGCGCATCATGTGCGCGACCACCACCAGCACCATCGTCAGCGCGGGCAGGAAGGTGCGATCGAGACGTTCGAATAAACTCATGCCGTCGTCTATTTTCGCGATTGCCGGGAAATATCCGGTCTTGACCGCGAGAAACAGAATCAGGATATACCCGAGGAAAAACTCGGGTGACGAAATCGATGTCAGCGTGACGACGTTGGCGACCCGGTCAAACACCGAGTTTCTATATAGTGCCACCAGCACGCCCAGCACGATCGCGACCGGAACCGCGATGACAGCGGCGTATAAGGCGAGAAAAAGGGTGTTGGCGAAGCGGGTGCTGATCGTTTCCGTGACCGACTGTTGTGATACCAGCGATTTGCCGAAATCTCCAGTCAGGGCGCCAGTAAGCCATTCGAAATAGCGGATCGGTGCGGCTCGATCGAGTCCGAGTTGCTCGCGCATGGCGGCGAGGTTTTCTTCGGTTGCACCCTGCCCGAGGACTGCCTGGGCGATATCGCCGGGCAAGAATTCCACGGCGCCAAAGATAATGATTGAAATGACCAGCAGGGTTATTAACCCGAGGCCCAGTCGTTTTGAAACAATGGATAATATGTCGCCCATAGAGCTATTCCCCCTTTTAAGGTGACCCCAGGCTTCTGAAGCACCTTGATTTATTATTCAGGCTACCTGAGTCCCGCCGGCTAAACCGGCGAGACCCAGATTCACCTGTGACCTGCATTTTGTTACCAAGCCACTGCTCGGCAAGAGCGATCAGGCAAACCACCAGCGATGGCAACCGCGAGCGCCATCAAGCTCCCAGCTCGGTGCCAGGCTCGGTGCGTGCATTACCTTCTTGTTGCGTGCATAAACAAAGTTGGCGAAAAATGGGATCACGGTACCACCGTCGTCCCTGGCAATCATGCACATTTCGCGGTACTGCTCTTTGCGTTTTGCTTCGTCCAGTTCTGCTTTCGCCTGCAGCAGAATTTCGTTGAAACGCTTGTTTTGCCAATGCGATTCGTTCCACGGAGCATCGTCCTTATAGGCGATTGAAAACATTTGATCGGGTGTTGCGCGTGCCCCCCATTTGACGAATACCCAGGGCTTCTTCAACCAGACATCCGACCAGTAACCGTCGTTGGCTTCGCGTACAACATTAATCTTGATGCCGGCTTTCTTGGCGTGTTCACTGTAAAGCACGCACATATCCACCGCACCACCCAGTATGCTGTCGGCCGCAGACAGGGAGACATCCAGCGAACTCATGCCCGCCTTCTTCAGATGGAACTTCGCCTTGTCGGGATCATAGGGCCGCTGTGGAATATCGGTCGGCGCGTAAGGCATAGCGGGAGAAACGTGGTAATCATTGCCAACCGTCGCAGTGCCAAACATGATTTTCTCGACAATATCATCACGGTCGATCGCATATTTGAGCGCCAGCCTGACATCGACGTTATCGAACG
>CALZHS010000502.1:0-1752 GCA_945787265.1 uncultured Gammaproteobacteria bacterium
GCCTTTTCGGTACTGGCACAGCCAAAAAGCAGCAATGCGGTACCGTAGCAAAGGACCAGGTTAATTTTTTTCATGTCTGAATTGTCCCGTATTGTTTTCTATCTGGTTACTTAAAGTGTGTTGATGCGAGCCAGGCATAGCTATTTACACAATGAACAAGCAAGCTGCCTGCTGGATCCGCGGGAATGTATCACAAGGCCTAATCGATTAGTAGGTGTGAATTGGTTGTTGCGACATACTAACTTTATGCCGACGCTGAGCCAAATAGCATTGGCAGCTCATCGAGAGCAGAAAAGACCGCTTTATTCTGAAGATTCACGAGTGCAGGCCAACAATCCCGGAATCGCGACTTTTCCAGGCTGATCAAGCCTGATACGAAAACCCGTAAAATAAATCACCCGGGCTTAACGAGCAGTTATGCGCTAGCCCTGGCTGTTGCTGCGCAGCAGAATAAAGCTGCCGTAGAAGTAGGGGGAATCGAGCATATCGCGGCTGGCCCGCTGCAGCATATCGGTCGCGCTGGCGCGCACTTCGGAATCCAGGTCCGGCACTTCGAGCGCGACCCTGAGCCACAGCGTCATCGGCGAGATGAAAACCTGGTCCGGAATAATCCACTTTCCGGGTGCAATCGGTATCAGCGATCGCGCTTTCTGTTGCCAGCGATCATTCTTGAGAAACAGGGACTGCGCGCGTTCGGTCAGTACCGACGCAAACCGGGTAGCCTGTTCGTTTCCAAAACGCCTGCCAAAATTATAAAAGGCGTGTGCGACCTGGGCATAGTCTTCGAATACCGCCTCGGCAACGCCGGCGTTACCGGCGAAGCGTATCAGTGAGCCGTCGCGATAGAATTCATCCCGCATGTATCGAAACAGTACCCCTGCGCGTTCGCCGTAGCGGGGATCGAAATCGGCCGCCGAGGTTAAGGCTTCGAGCATCATCGCGTTCCAGCCGGCCAGGCGCTTGTCGTCGGCGGGCATTCGGGCGCTGCCGCGTGACTGCAGTTTTTTGAGAATTGGACTATTTTTGGCCGCTTCCCCGGGAACCTCTGAACCTGCCAATGGCGGGATCAGGAATTCGCCGGTTCTGGTTTCCAGCTGCCACAGCCCGGTCAGATATTCCATCTCCGAATCATCGAGCACGGCGTTCAGCTGCTCCCTGGTCCAGAAGTAAGCTCCGCCTTCCTTGTTGTCGATGTCAACCGCGGACAGGCTCGACATGTATCCGCCGGTCGGATGTTTCAAGTTTGCCTCGACAAAATCGAGCGTGCGCAAGGCGATATCCGCATAGCCCTGGTCTGGCCACAGCTGATGGGCACGCAAATATAACCGCGCGAGCTGGGCATTGTCATACAGCATTTTTTCAAAATGAGGCGTTTCCCAGTCGGGATCGGTGGTGTAGCGAAAGAAACCGCCGTTGACATGATCGTGAAGGTTTCGCGCCGCCATCATGCGCAGGGTCAACTGCACAAAGTCGGCGACATCTTTATCGAGCGCCTTGTTGTTGCCGACGATCGTTAGCAGAGTATCCAGTTGGGGGACGTTCGGGAACTTGCTGGTACTGCCAATACCTCCCTGCAGTTCGTCGGCGAGCAGCATGGTTTGCGATACGAAGGCGTTGGTCAGTTCTGCGGACGGTATCTGTGGGGCTAAAAATGCCTGGTTCTCCGTGTCCTGCATCCGGGTTTCAAAAAATTGACGTGCGGCGCTCGATAGCTTGACATGATCCTTCTGCCAGGTGGCGTCGAGTTCCTGC
>CALZHS010000502.1:1770-3738 GCA_945787265.1 uncultured Gammaproteobacteria bacterium
CGTCGAGTTCCTGCAGTACACGGGCGAAATCATTGGGTGGCAGGTAGGTAAAGCCGGTAATCGGAAAACCGTCTGGTGTCAGGAATACATTCAACGGCCAGCCGGCTGAACCACGGATCAACTCGACAAACTCTATCAAGCGCCGATCGAGGTCGGGGTCGAGTTCACGATCGACCTTGACCGCGATATAATTTTGGTTAAGGATTTTGGCGATATCTTCATTCTGGTAACTTTCCTGCTGCATGACGTGGCACCAGTGGCAGGAGAAATATCCAACCGAAACATATACCAGGCGGTTACCGCTACCCGCATCCTCAAATACGTCCTCCTGCCACTGGCGCCAGTTGACGGGATCTCCGGCGTGCAGGGCCAGGTAGGGGGAGGGGTGGCCGTCGAGCTGGTTGGTCGCACCGGCAACCGGTGCCGCTTGACCAATGATCAACGCGGCGAATGCCTGCAACCAGAAACGGTAAATCCGCATAGCTTGTCCAATATCAACTACAGGTTCGTTCGAGCGATAATAATACCTCTTAGGTGGTATTGAATCTATATTAGAAACTTCTAATATGGTCGTTCCAGCAAGCGTCAAAACATCTATTCGGGAGCCTCGAATGCGTTTTATCACCGTGATTTTCGCCATCTGTATGGGATTGGCTGTCTTCACCGGACAGGCCGCAGACGAGCTGCAAACCATCACGTCGAAACGTTTGCAAATGCCGCTCGAGTATCTGGTCGATGGCGTGGTCGAGGCACGGCAACAGGCGACGCTATCCGCCGAAGTTTCGGGAAAGATAGAATCCGTGAACTTTGACGTAGACGATTTCGTCGAGCAGGGCCAGGTGGTGCTGACTATCCGGGACCGGGAGTATCGCGCGCAGCGTCAAAAAGCGCGCGCCGCACTCGATGAAGCCCGGGCGAATTTGCAGGACATGCAACTCGAGTTCAAACGCAATCAGAATCTGCGCAAGCAAAAACTGATTTCGCAGGCCGTGCTCGACAAGGCCAGCGCTAACCTGAAGGCCGCGCAGGCGCGTGCGGCCTCGGCCGAGGCCAACCTCGCCCAGGCCGAGGAACAGTTAGGCTACACCGTGGTGCGTGCTCCCTACAGCGGGGTGGTGGTTGAACGACATGTTGAACAGGGAGAGAGCGTCAGTCCCGGCCAGCCGATTATGACCGGCTATGCCCGGGGCCAGTTGCGAGTCAGCGCCAACGTGCCGCAGTCGATTATTGCCGGTTTGCGCGAGTACGGGATGGCGCGCGTGCTGCTGCTCGAAGACGGCAGCGCCGTGGAAGTCACCCGGATTACCATTCACCCATTCGCTAATCCGCGAAACCACAGCTTTCCGGTGCGCCTGGACCTGCCCGAAATCGAACAGGGACTGTTTCCGGGCATGCTGGTAAAGGTCGCCCTTAAAACCGGCACCACGGAGCGCCTGCTGTTGCCGCAACAGGCCGTCGTATCGCGTGCGGAAGTCAACGCGGTCTACGTGCTGGATAAGACGGGCCGACTTTCGTTTCGCCAGGTGCGCCCCGGCAATCGTATGGGTGACCAGGTCGAAATTCTGGCCGGACTTGATGAAGGTGAAACCATTGCGCTCGATCCGGTGCGCGCTGGCATCGAACATAAACGCCAGCTGGATGCTGCCGAATGAGTCAGTCTCTCGGTCCGTCCGGCTGGGTGGCGAAAACCTTCCTGCAATCTGAAATCACACCGCTATTGGCTTTGATTGGATTGTTGATGGGTGTTTTTGCAGTCATGATCACGCCGCGCGAGGAAGAACCGCAGATCAATGTCACCTTCGCCAACGTGTTTATACCTTTTCCCGGCGCGACGACTTACGAAGTAGAGCAGGTGGTCAGCACGCCCGCAGAACAGGTGCTCTCGGAAATTGTCGGTGTCGAACACGTCTACTCGGTATCAAAACCCGGAATTGCAATTCTGACGGTTCAGTTCGAGGTCGGTGAAGA
>CALZHS010000503.1 GCA_945787265.1 uncultured Gammaproteobacteria bacterium
CAGGTCGCGTCGGTTTACGAGGCCGAGATCGAAATTTTTCTCAAATCAGTTACCGGCTGTTACCGCGTGCATATCTTCGATCACACGGTACGCGCCTCTGATCCGGATTTGCGCGAACAAAAGCAGGTGCGCGAACCCGCGACGCTGGTGCACAACGACTACACCTCGAAGTCCGGTTTTGTCTGTCTTGAAGAGAACCTGGGCGAGGATGCGGAAGCGCTCTCCATGGGCCGTTTCCAGATCGTCAACGTGTGGCGACCGCTAACCGACCCGGTCGAGGATTACCCGCTGGCGCTGGTGGACGCCCGCAGCCTGAAGGCAGACAACCTCGTGGATACCGAGCGCCGCGCCCCCAACCATGTCGGCGAAATCCAGCTTGCGCTGCACGATCCCGGGCAACGCTGGTTTTACTACTCGAGAATGCGCCCTGACGAAGTACTGCTGTTCAAGACTTTTGATTCGATCGACGGCGGCACCCATCCCTGCAGCATCCATACCGCGATCCACCTGCAGGATGCGCCGGCGGACGCGAAACCGCGCGAAAGCGTGGAAACTCGTGCGTTCGTGTTTTACCGCTGAGTAATCACCTAGACCAGGTCGATCTTGACCGGTACCTCACGGCTCAGCGTATGCCCGACCGGCGAGGTGCCGACGACTTTTTCATGCAGTGCCCTGATGTCTTCGTCGGAACCATCACTGTCGATATGTACCTTGACTGAAATATTGTCGTAGCCGGCATTGCCCTGCGGCGCCAGGCCGAGAAAAGTGTGCAGATCAAGATCGCCAGACAGCTCGATATTCAAATCCCTGAGTTCGATCCCCATCGCGGTGGCGTTTGCCGCGTAACCGACCGCAAGGCAGTTGCCGAGCGCCGCGAGCACCTGTTCGACCGGATTGGGCCCGGTGTCGGTGCCGCCAAGGGCCCCGGGTTCGTCAGAAACCATGGGCCCGAAGTCACGGATCCTGGCCTCGGAGCGAAATCCACCTTTCCAGTTAACGCTGGCGTTCCACTGGGTGCCGGCAACTTCTGGTTGCTGCTGAATTTTGCCGGCGAGGCCGGCGACGGCGTCAATATTGACATCGTTAAGCGTGGTGGTGACGGATGCAGTCATATCGTTTCCTCCCCCTGGGAGCATCTGATCAGGCAATCCATCATACGCGCATTGGTACGGGGTGGACAATTCTGATCTAAAGATTCAGGATTACGACGCAATTGGAAATGTCTCGTGCGCGATCACGGGAAAATGACAATAAAGTAGTGGGCTTAGTGATGACGGAAAAAGAAGCGCGCAGGCAAGCGATCACCGAGATCTGGCAGGCTGCAATCGATGCAGTTTCGGGCCGCCATGCGGTGCTGAATGCACTCGACGCGGACCCCGTGTTCAAGCCCGATCTGATCATAGCCGTTGGCAAGGCTGCATCCGGCATGTGCACGGGCGCACTCGAGCGTTTCCCTGGCTGCACCGCGCTCGTGGTGACCAAGTACGATCATACGGATCAATCCCTGCGGGAGCAGGCCAACGTCGAGGTGATCGAGTCGGCACATCCGATACCGGATCAGAATTCTCTGCTTGCGGGCCGTGCCTTATTGTCTCGTATACGCTCGATGCCCGCGGGAAGCCGGGTTTTGGTGCTGGTGTCGGGCGGTGCGTCGGCACTTGCAGAGGCTCTTCCGGAAGATATGACGCTGGCCGATTTGCAGGCAGTTACCGATGACATGATAGCCGGTGGTAAAACGATCGCCGAGATTAACAGCAGGCGTAAGCAGGCATCACTGATCAAGGACGGTAAGCTGATCGAAGCCTTCCACGGCGCCGAACTCAGGGCCTACGCCATTTCGGATGTCGAGGGAGACAGTATCTCTACGGTTGGCTCGGGAATCGGATTGCGCGTGAACAGGCCGCAATCAAGGCCAGTGAACTCGGGTTTAGCGTGCGCCTGAACGAGGAATCGCTCTATGGCGACGTGTTTGATCTGGCTCTCGTGATCGGTGAGCGGATGCGCCTGGCAAAATCCGGGGTCTACATATGGGGAGGTGAACCAACCGTGGTATTGCCGGAAAATCCGGGTAGAGGCGGGCGCAACCAGAGCCTTGCGCTGGCCGCGTCGGAATGGATTTCAGGCAGGGATAACGTATTGCTGTTGGTAGCCGGAACCGATGGCACCGATGGACCGACGACGGCCGCAGGTGGCCTGGTTGACGGAAACACATGGCATGAGGATGCGCGTCAGTTCCTGCAAAACGCCGACGCCGGCCGTTACCTCGAGCAACACGATAGCCTGTTCGTAACCGGACCGACCAACACCAACGTGATGGATCTAGTCATTGCTATTGTGTCCGGGACCTGATTCTACGATTTCAACAGGACCTTGATTTCGTCCAGCGCTGCCGGATCCTCGATCGTCGACGGCACCACGTATTCGTCGCCATCCACCATCGCACGCAGGGTCTTGCGTAAGATTTTGCCGGAACGGGTTTTGGGTAAACGTCCTACTACCAGGGCTTGTTTGAAGGCGGCGACCGCACCGATATCCTGTCGTACCAACTGCACCAGTTCTTCGACAATTTGATCGGGTTTCGCGCCCTCGGCGTTTTTCAGCACGACGAATCCCATCGGCATCTGGCCCTTGAGTTCGTCGCGGCGCCCGATCACGGCGCATTCGGCCACCATCGGGTGCTTGCCGACGACTTCTTCCATTTCACCGGTCGACAGGCGGTGACCCGCCACGTTGATGACGTCATCGACGCGGCCCATGATGTACAGGTAACCATCTTCATCGAAGTAGCCACCATCGCCGGTGGTGAAAAAACCAGGGTAGGTTTCCAGGTAATTCGATTTAAAGCGTTCGACATCGCCCCAGATCGTGGTCAGGCAGCTCGGCGGCAGCGGCAGCTTGATCGCAATGAAACCCTGTTCATTGGCACCGAGCTCGTTGCCTGCTTCATCGAGTATCTTGACGTTGAAACCCGGTACCGGCATCGTCGACGAGCCTGATTTGACCGGCATCGATTCGAGACCGTGCAGGTTGGCGGCGATCGCCCAGCCGGTCTCGGTCTGCCACCAGTGATCGAGCACTGGAACCTTGAAAGTCTCTGCCAGCCATTGGTAGGTTGGCGGATCGAGGCGCTCGCCCGCGGCAAAAATGGTTTGCAGACATGACAGGTCGTACTGCCGGGCCAGCTTAGCCTCCGGATCTTCCTTCTTGATGGCTCGAAACGCGGTCGGCGCGGTAAACAGTGCTTTTACGCCGTGCTCGGAGATGACTCGCCAGAAAGCCCCTGCATCAGGGGTCATGATCGGTTTGCCCTCGTACAGTACCGTGGTACAGCCGTGGATCAGGGGCCCATAGAATGACGCGCCAGAAAGCCCCCGCATCCGGGGTCATGATCGGTTTGCCCTCGTACAGTACCGTGGTACAGCCGTGGATCAGGGGCCCATAGACAATGTAGGAATGACCGACCACCCAGCCAACATCCGACGCGGCCCAGTACACTTCGCCGGGTTCGATATCGTAGATCGCGCTCATGCTGTATTTCATGGCAACGGCATGGCCCCCGTTTTCGCGCACCACGCCCTTAGGCTTACCGGTAGTACCCGAGGTATAAAGTATATACAGGGGGTCGGTGCCTTTAACCGGTACACAGGCAGCAGGACTCGCGTCGGCCAGCGCCTGTTGCCAGTCAACGTCACGTCCGTCCTGCATCGCGGCGCTAGCCTGGGGCCGCTGCAGCACCACGCAGGTGCCCGGTTTATGCTGTGCCATCTCGATTGCGCTGTCGACGATAGGCTTGTATTCGATAACGCGGTTGATCTCGATACCGCAGGAGGCGGTCAACAGAACTTTCGGGGTCGCGTCATCGAGGCGCACCGCGAGTTCGGGCGGCGCAAATCCTCCGAATACGACCGAGTGCACGGCGCCCAGACGCGCGCAGGCGAGCATCGAAATAAGCGCTTCGGGGATCATCGGCAGGTAAATCACGACACGGTCGCCTTTTTCGACGCCATGATTTTTAAGCATGCCCGCGCACAGGGCAACTTCATCGCGAAGTTCTAGATAGCTGTATTTCTTTTGCTGGTGGGTTACCGGGGAATCATAAATCAGCGCGGTTTGTTCGCCACGCCCGTTATCGACATGATAGTCGAGGGCAAGATGACAGGTGTTTAGTTCACCGTCGGCGAACCAGCGATGGATACCATGTTCGTCGGTAGTGAGCGCCTTCCCGGCGGGTTTATACCAGTCCAGCTGGCGTGCTTTTTCTGCCCAGAATGCCTCTGGATTATCGATTGATGCCTGGTATTCATCCCGGTATGACATTAACCACCCCCTCAAGCAGGACTTGTAATTGCGTCTGGCGCCTTCGCAGCATCATATTACGCGCAGGAACTGCAGACAATACGGGTTACTCTATGCCCCGAGTATCCAAAAATCACTGACCGGGACGATTGCAATTAAGTTGAACGCGATAGTGCCGGTCACGAACCTGCCTCGATACCGAAGCACTCATGCATGATTTCGATAAAGCGTTTCGATGGCGCCGACAGAAATTTTCCCTTGCGGGTAACAATACCGTAGCTTCGTTTTGGAAAATACTGGTCAACCGGAATCACGCTCATTTTATTGCGGTCCTGCTCGGTAATGCAGACATCGGTAACGATGGAAATGCCCTGTCCAAGGCTGACGTAACGCTTGATCACTTCCCAGCCACCCGCCTCGAGCGTGACGCGGAAATTGACGTTATGCTGTGCAAACACCATTTTCACGATATGCCAGGTACTGAGGTGACGCGGGGGCAGAATCAATCCGTACTTTCCAATCTCGGCAAGGGTGATTTTATCCATTTGCGCTAACGGATGATCGAGCGGCGTAATCACGACCGGGTTGTAGGTGACGATCGGGTCGTAAACCAGGTCATCGGGTACTTCCAGCATCGATCCGACGGCGAAATCCACTGAATCGGTACGTAACATTTCCATGCCGTTGCGGCCGGTTTCATTAGCCAGGCGTAACTTGATTGCCGGGTATTGTTGCGAGAACTTGCCGACTGGACCTGGCAGCACGTAAAGAATTGTTGATTCACCGGCGGCGATATTGAGTTCGCCCGAAGTCAGGTTGCCGCAGTGCGCGTCGAAAGTTTCCTTGAGGCGGTCGATACCCTGGACGTGTGGCAAGCACA
>CALZHS010000504.1 GCA_945787265.1 uncultured Gammaproteobacteria bacterium
GTGCGGCAACCGGCAGAATTCCTGAAGCAATTTGCTGGAAGTCGTTACCAAAATGGATGCCGCTCTCGAGGGCGATAATTTTTAACACCAAACCTCATCAAAATTCCTCGAAGGCATCGATCGCGGTACGGTCGTAACCTAGGCTCGCGGTCAACAGCTGCCGGGTGTAGGGCATGGTCGAGCTGTGTTCACGCAATTGCTGAACACTCATGGTTTCGACGATTGCCCCGTTTTGCATCACCGACAGGGCCTCGCACATATGCGCCACCACGGCGAGGTTGTGACTCACCAGTATGTAGGTCAGGCCGTGCTCGCGCTTCAGGCGCATCAGCAGGTTAAGCACTTCGGCCTGCACCGATACGTCCAGCGCCGAGGTCGGCTCGTCCAGCAGGATAATTTCAGGGTCGGTGATAAGCGCGCGTGCGACGGATACCCGCTGGCGTTGCCCACCCGATATCTGGTGCGGATAGCGAAATCGAAACGAGGCGTCGAGACCGACTTCCTCGAGCGCCTGTACCACGCGCTCCTCGATGCGATCGAGCTTATGCACCCGGGCCGGCTCGCTTAGAATCGTATCCACCGTATGGCGCGGATGCAGGGAACCAAATGGATCCTGGAATACCATCTGTACCCGCCGTCGAAACGACTTCGAACGTCGCTGCAGCAAGGTTTCTTCGGCGACCGTCATCTCGCCGCTCACCCGCGCTACCCGCTCGAGCAAACCGGCCAGTGCCCGCAGTACCGTGGTTTTGCCCGAGCCGGACTCGCCGACCAGGCCATAGGATTGTCCCTTCTCAACCAGCAGCGAAACATCGCGCACGGCGTGAAACACGCTCTTGCCGTGGCCGAACACGACATCCAGGCCGCGGATATCGATCACCGCGTCGCCCCCGGTGTCGTCAACCAGGCCGGGTCGCGTTTCAGCACCGGGAGATCTTCGTGATCCCCGTCGAGCCGCGGCAGGCAGTTGACCAGGCCCCGGGTGTAAGGATGTTGGGCCCTGTCGAGATCGGCCGCGGTGCATTGTTCGACCACCCGGCCGTCATACATGACGAGGATGCGATCACAGAACGAGGCGATGAGGTTGAGATCGTGACTGATAAAAATTAGACCCATGCCGCGCGCGTTGATCATGTCATCGAGCACTGCGAGAACCTGTAACTGCACGGTGACGTCGAGCGCGGAGGTGGGTTCGTCGGCGATGATAATGTCGGGTTCCGGAATCATCATCATCGCTATCATGATGCGCTGACCCATGCCCCCGGAGACCTCGTGCGGATAAGCGCGGTAAACGCGTTCCGGCTCGCGGATTTTTACCGCGCGCAGCATCTCGAGGGTACGCTCACGCGCCACCCGCTTCGAGCTGCGGTTATGAATCAGCAGGGCTTCTTCAATCTGGGAACCCACGGTCATTACCGGGTTCAGCGAATACTTCGGGTCCTGCATGATCATCGAGATACCGCCACCGCGGATCTGCCGCAGCGTGCGCTGGCTTGCATTGAGCAGGTTGGTGCCCTTGAATTCCAGGCGCTTTGCGCTAACCGTGCCGCCGGGTGCGGTCAAACCGAGAATAGCGCGCCCGGTCTGCGATTTCCCGGAACCGGATTCACCGACGATGCCAAGCTTTTCACGCCCGAGTTCGAAGCTTACACCGCTGACCGCGCGCACCAGGCCGGTTGGTGTGTCATAGCTTACGTGCAGGTCTTCGACGTTCAGCAACTTCGAGTCAGGCATCGATCAGCTGCCGCTCTTCGGGTCGAACATATCCCTGAGACCGTCACCGAGCAGGTTAAAACCCAGGCTGACGATGAGTATGGCGACGCCCGGAATCGTCGGCACCCACCATTGATCGATCAGGTATTGGCGACCGAGAGAGATCATCGCGCCCCATTCCGGCGTCGGCGGCAGACATGCACAGTGGCGTGACGTGACGCGCGAGAATGCCAACGGTGCTGATGCCCTGCATCTGCGCGGCGAGAATGAATTCGCTGTTGCGAATTGTCAGCGCTTCGGCACGGGCAATGCGCGCAAACGGCGACCAGGTGGTCAGTGCAATTGCCAGTACAGCATTTTCAAGGCCACGACCCAGCACCGCGACCAGCGCCATCGCCAGGATCAAACGCGGAAAGGCGAGGAAAATATCGGTCAGGCGCATCAGTACGCTATCCACCCAGCCGCCCATGTAACCGGCGACGGTACCCACCAGCAGTCCGATTGGCACCACGATAATTGACACCAGCGCAACGATATAGAGCGTGATGCGCGAACCCCAGATGATGCGATCAAAAATATCGCGCCCGAGCTCATCCGTGCCAAACCAGTGTTCGCGGCCGGGTGGCTGCAGGCGGTTGGCGAGATCGAGCTCGAGCCCGTTGGACGACGTGATCCACGGTGCCAGCGCGGCGATGACAACCAGGCCAGCGACAATCAGTAAGCCGATCATCGCGATCGGGTTGCGCTTGAAGTCGAGCCAGCCGATTAATAGCCTCTGGCACCTGGCCTGTAGCATGGATTTCGGGATTTCGGCCTGCAACCAGCCGCGCAACGTCGCTCCTGTCATTATCTGCGAATCCTCGGGTCCACCAGGCGGTAAAGCAGGTCGGACAACATGTTTATGCC
>CALZHS010000505.1 GCA_945787265.1 uncultured Gammaproteobacteria bacterium
TGGGATCGCGCGCTTTCCCGTGGGTCAGCTGCCGCTGATCGACCCGGAGACAGGCGAAGTGCCGATCGATTCAAAGGGTCGTCGCTCTTACATCACCAGCATCGCCTACGGTCCGAACCTCGGCAAGAATATCGGGCTCGGCTACCTGCCCCACGAGTTTTGCCAGCAAGGCCGTGAGCTGGTTACGGAATACCTCGGTGAACAGTTTCCGATGAAGGTCGAGGCGGTCGGCTACAAGCCGCTCTACGACCCGGAAAACAAGCTGCCGCGCACCTGAAAACAAATGAATCAGGGAACGTGAGGATTTAACAACGGCGAAAAGGCCCGTGTCGCCATGCAGCAAATTACGCTGACCGACGACCGAGCCCAGCTCCGGGCAACCGTCATAACAATGAAAACTCCAAACCGACGACTGCAGCTTCGTGGGTGAAGGTAAATTTCACGAAACCGAACTGGGCCGATAAAGCCGCCATCGGCATCAGTCCAAAATTGTATCCGAGTACGAAACCGTAGGAATAACTTAAGGTTCGGTTGATTGGATTATTTCGCGCGTAGAACACGCTCTGCTCGGATTCGGAGTTATAGTAGGTGCCGAAAACGTTCTGGTTGTGAACAATGTATAACCCGTTGTGACTGCTGTTAAACTCCTCATTATCTCGATAATGCACGGACTCGTTGAGCGTGCCGATCCGGTAGTGGTCTCCGGCAATACTCTCGTTGTTAAAGGCTGACGAAACCCAGATAAAAAGAGGGAGCACAGAAATTGCAATTCTCGTCTGTTTTTTTGTCATATTGAACCCGACCGTAATTTAGTTTTTCTGTCAGGTTCAGCATTAATCGTGCCAGATTGATATCGCCCGGCGCTAAAACACTTCCCGCTAATTTATTCAACACGCGGTCGCAACGATAAGCTTTTGTTTTAAAAACAGTTTTTTACCCGCACCAGGTATCCCTCGAGGAAAAGCGTAATCCACGCAATGGAATAATGACCCTTGCTGGGACGACCAGGAAGCGATTTAGCCAGGTATATCAATACCGCCGAGGCAAGGGGTGGCCGTTCCTTGCCGCTTTGGGGCCCGCAAAACCCGCTGCCGCGATCCTGACGGAGATGCATAAATCAATGGCGAGGTTAGCGTCAGTCGGCTCAACATCTTTTTCTCCGAGGCGCAAAACCAGGTTCACCATATTCTATCGTGACGCCCGGTTGGGCGTATTTATAGTGCCGACAGACCGTTGGCGACCCGCGAGTTATTCTGGTTATAACGCTAATTGTTGATGTAAGGCATAACACCGACAATTGCCCAATCCCTGACGCTGATCAATCGATGCATTAGTAATTTCCCTAGAATTTATCCTGAATACTCGCTTAAACCGGTGAAATCCGGCCTTCGCTAATGATGAGGATACGTCTAGCGCTTTGCCACAGCCTTTGCATACTTGTTTTGACATTTTCGTCGAAACTGGCTGCCGTCGAACCAATTCGCGTGGTGCTTGAATTTGTACCCGACCTCGACAATGGTCGTCGCAGTTTCGAAATCTGCGCGCGCTGCCACCTGCCCGAGGCCTGGGGCAACGACGACGGCACCTATCCACAAATCGCCGGACAGCATGTCAACGTGCTGATGAAACAATTACTCGATATACGCAGCGGGCGTCGCTCCAACCCGTCAATGCAGCCGTTCGTGCAGGAGCGCACTATTGGTGGTTACCAGAACCTGAGCGACGTGGTTGCCTATATTTCGACGCTGCCGATGAACCCGGCGCACAACCGCGGGCCATGGACCGAAGACAGCGACGAATACGAATTCGGTAAAAAGCTCTACCTGCAATACTGCAGTAGCTGCCATGGGCAGTACGGCGAAGGTAACAACGAGCTATCCTATCCGCGACTGCAGGGGGAAGTCCGGTGAAGGTAACAACGAGCTATCCTACCCGCTACTGAAGGGACACCACTAAACCTACATGAAACGCCAGGCCCGCCTGGCGCGCGACCGCCTGCGCCGGGTTGAGCCGATAATGGCCGACCTGTTCACGACGCTGTCGGAACAGGACTTCGACCAGGTGTTGAACTACGTATCATATCTGCCGGTGCCGGTATCCGATCTCGCCCCCGATACGGCCTGGCGTAATCCCGATTTCAAATGAAGGACCAAAGATGAAAAAAAACACCGATCTCGAGCGGCGTAGATTTCTGCAAGCCTCTGGCGTCGCGTTCGCGGCGACCACGGTTAGCGCCAACGTCGCGACGGGCGCGGATAAAAACGAAATTCACCAGGCGCCCGCGCTCAACAGTCTGTTGCGCAAGGCCACTTTGCCACGGGCCCGGGGTGCGCGCGTCGTGGTCGTCGGTGGTGGCTGGTCGGGGCTGACGATGGCGAAGTATCTGCGCCGTTTCAATCCCGGCTTCGACGTGCTGTTGATCGATCGACAGTCGGCATTCGTGTCCTTTCCGATTAGCAATTCATGGCTCGCCGACCAGGTCGATCTCGATTTTCTGAGTCACAGTTTTTTCGATGCCGCGAATAACCACGATTATCACTTCATGCAGGCGACGGTACTCGGTTTCGATCGCGAGAGCCGACGCGTGTACACGGAAAAAGGGGGTATTGAGTACGACTACAGCCGCATCGGGGTCGAGGATACCGAGGCGCAGAACCTGCTGTTTCACCGCTATCCCGGTGGTTTCGTCTCAAGCTCGGAACTGTTGACAATCAAACGCAAGATTCATCGCTTTAACGGCGGCACCTTCCTACTCAACGTGCCCAACGGCGACTTTCGCTGTACGGCCGCGCCCTACGAGCGCGCCTGCATGGTGGCAGCGCTGTTCAAGCGCCAGCGCATTCGCGCAAAAATCCTGCTGCTCGACATGAACGCCGAAATCCGCATCAAGAAACACGGTTTCGCGCGTGCCTTCGACGAGCTCTACGGCGATTACATCGAGTACCTGTCGAGTTCCGAGATCAGCAACGTCGACATTGAAGGCCGCCGCGTCGAAACCGAGTTCGACGAGTACGACTTCGACGACGCGATCATTTACCCGCCGGTGCGCGCGTCGCGCCTGATCGAGGATAACGGCATCGCCAGCCCGATCAGCCCGCAAAAAGCGGCCAATACCGACCCGTTTCGTTACCACCTGCTCGACGACGAACGCGTTTACGTGACCGGCGATTCCCGCTCACAACCTTTTTCCAAGGGTGGCCATACCGCGCACTCGGAAGCCCAGTACGTTGCCGAGGTGATCGCCGCGCATGCACTCGACAAGGAGGTGCGCTGGCGCAGCCCGCAAACCATGTGTTTTTCCGCGGTCGACATCGAACCGCTGCGCGCTATGAGCATCATTACCTACTACAAGTTCAGCGACCAAACCGGCGAGTTCGAGTTCGACCGTACGCACTTGATCGAGCGCTGGGATACGCAAGGTGGACAGGCCAGCCTGGCCTGGGCCGAGGGCATGTACCGCGACATGTTTTATAGTTAAGTCGGTCTGATGACAGGTCGCGCCTAATCCTGATGGTTTTAATTGATCAAGGTCATGGTCGCGGCCCCTGGACTCAGCATCATTGTATTATTGGAATAAGGTGTT
>CALZHS010000506.1 GCA_945787265.1 uncultured Gammaproteobacteria bacterium
TTCACCACCGCCATGCGATCGATATCAACATTGGCGATGGCATGATTCGCATCGGTACCCCGGGACTGGTTCAGCAAATCCTTGATGATGAGCTCAAAGCTGTTGCTGTTTTCAAGCCCGGTCAGTGGGTCGAAGTGGGACTGCGCAATCTTGGAAGCCTTCTTAGACATCACGTCGAGCAGGTTGCGATCGCTGTTGGAGAAATCGACGCTGAAGTTCTGGCTTGCGATCGCGAGCAGCCCGATGACCTGGTTGTCAGCATTGACGACCGGGCTGACGACATGCTTGTACGGGGTTACATCCTTAAAACCCAACTTGCTGGAATCCTCAATATGATTGATAACAAGCGACTGCGGCTCCGCTTCAAGATACTGGTAAATCGAGTTTCTCAGGTAGTCAAACAGCTTTTCAGATTCGAACACCGGGTTGTCGTTCTTGTATTTATGCATCGCGATATTCTTGCCCGCGATGAAAAGGAAGATGATATCGACATTGAGAAAACGCGACGTATTCGTCACCAGCTGGCGTAACAGTTCACGCCCGTGGTAGATATTGATCGCCTGGTCCTCGGCCTTGTATATCAGGTTGAGCTCTTCGTAACGCCGGGTCAGCTCGTCGGTCATGTGGTTGAGTTCGTCTTCCTTGCTGGCAAGCGCAAGGCTTTGTTCGTAATCAGCGAGTAAAAATTCGTTCAACAGGCCGATTTTTTCGTTAGCGGCTACCGCCTGAACCGTTTTATCGGTAGCCCCGAGGTAGAGACACAGGGTCAGGGCCACTTCGCCATGCTGATTGCGCAGATTCAACAGCTCCAGGTTGGAGTCGTCTTCCAGCGATGTCAGCGCATTATCGCTGTCGCCATCACTCAATGTCTTTAGTCGCGGCATTACCACAACGAGATCGAGCGCAATGCTGCGCACGCTGCCAGCAGTCATCTCCTGCATCAGGAAACCCTCCAGCTGTTGGTGGTCTGCGCAAAGTAGCCCTCGATCTTGTCCAGCAGGTTGCGGATGCTGACCGGTTTTTCGAGAAAAAGTAAATTAGGGATATCGCGGGACCATTCCCGGTGTTCTATTTCAGTGCGCGACGTGAGCACGAAAATCAGGAACTTGCGGTCGGGCATATGCGCATTAATATGCTTGCAGAGTTCCTCTCCGGTCATCAACGGCATCTGGATATCGGTGATCAGAATGTCGGGGTGCGACTGCTCGAGCCGTGCTAGCGCCTCCTTGCCGTTGCTGCAGGTTTCCACCGCGTAGCCCTCTTTCTCGAGCGAGAGTTTCAGTACCCGCAGCACGTGCGGCTCATCGTCTGTAATTAGAATGTTACTCATGACGCAACCGCATCCATTATTTGTGTCGAAACTTTTTCCAGCCGGATGACGAACCGGCTGCCCTTGCCGAGCTCACTGCTGCAGGTCAGGTCGCCGTGGTGCATCTGTACGATCTGGCGCGCCAGCGACAGGCCCAGACCATGCCCGGTCTGCTGTCTTATGTTGTCGTCCGTCGAGCGGAAAAACTTATTAAAAATCTGCTTTTGATCGCTCTCGGCGATACCGTAACCCTCGTCGCTAACCACAATTTCGATACTGTCTTCGGATTCACTGGCGCTCATACTGATCTTTCCACCGGGCTTGCTGTACTTGACAGCGTTGGTCAACAAGTTGTTGACCGCGATTCGAAACAGGTCCTTGTCGATATAAACCATGCTCATCTCGCGCGGAATATCGAGTTCGAATTCGCAGGACTCCGCCTTTCCCTTGGAGATATTGGTAAAGGCATCTTCGAGGAATTCGTGCATGCGCACGTGCTTGCGCTGTGCGACGACACCACCGAGTTCGTACTGGTTGATCGCGAGCAGGTTATTGATCAGAGTCGATAAACGATCGACCTCGTCGTGAATCACGTTCACCGCCTCGATGCGATATTCCTCGTTGTCGGCACCCTCGGACAGCAATGACTCGCTGTACATCGACAGCACGTTGAGCGGGGTTTTCAATTCATGCGATATGTGCGAGATAAATTCAGTCTGGCGCTGGCGCAGCAGGTGGGATTCAGACACGTCGCGGATCACCACCAGGCGTCCAAGGATCTTGCTTTCATTATTGGGCATAAACAACGGATAGACGCTGAACTGCAGGGATTTTTCACTGCCATCATCGAGCTTGATCTGGACCGTGTCCTGGTTGGCCTGCAGGTTCGACTTGGCGTCTCCAAAAGTCAGTAGCGGTATGATGTCCGGATTGTCGCACCACTCGCGGATTTTCCTGCCGAGCATGGCATTGGCCTCAACCCCAAACAGACGTTCAGTTTTGGAATTGGTATAACTGACTTCGCCGGCTTCATCGATGACCAGGATGGCATCTGGGAAATTCTGCAAAATGGCGTCGACACGATTGTTCTTGTAGGTCAGCAGTTTGCTCGACATCGTCAGGTCTTCGTGTTCCTGACTCAATACTTCGATCCGGGTCTGGGTGGCATAGATATAGCCGCTGACCTGTTCCTTGAAATCGTTCAGCGCCTGGCTCGTTGGCATCGCGACCTGGTTAAATCCACCCTGGTCTGCGAGGTCTTCAAAGCGTTGGCTAATCTGTTTAAGCGGTTTGATTTCGCGGCGCAGCATGAAGTAAAAGAAAGGCACCAGCAGGAATATCGGCAACATGACAGTCGCCAGGAAT
>CALZHS010000507.1 GCA_945787265.1 uncultured Gammaproteobacteria bacterium
GCGACCAGGATATCGATATTGTCTTCTACGATAGTCTTAGGCATTAGTAGGCAACCCCCGCTTTCATTTTGAGTCCGTTGGATTCCAGGGTATGTAGATCACCGTCATCCATGCGCACATACTTTGGCTCGCTATACAGCAATTGACTGTCACGCATTTCGCTGGAGGGTTCGGGCGCATCGGCCAGTTTAGGTATGTGCTTGCCCCAGGGCTTGGTCGTGATCGGCGCCAGCAGGTTCAGGTCGGTTTCGCCGTTACGGGATTTGATGCGCCACGCAATGACGCCTTTTTCCTCGTCACGGATCACCCGTACCGAGTGGCCCAGCGGGGCGAAGTCTGCATAACCGCGGACGTCAATCGCGTTGTGTGGGCAGGCCTTGACGCAGGAGTAGCACTCCCAGCACATGTTCGGCTCGATGTTGTAGGCGCGGCGTAACTTGGGGTCGATATGCATGATGTCCGAGGGGCAGATATCAACGCAATGTCCACAACCATCGCAGCGAGTCATATATACAAAAGTGGGCATAATATTTCTCTTCCTAAATTAATCTGATAATCACGGTTTTAATAATGGTTTGGAGATTCACGCTTGATTCCAAGCCCCATGTAGGGAGGTGCATCACCCATGTAAGTGGGGATATCCGGATACCTGGCCTGAAGATCAGGATCCGCCAGTTCGCCCAGGTCGGGCAGATTCTCTTGCGAACCATCCGCCATGATAATTTTTTTCTGGAAGGCAGCTGCCGGCTTGAAGAACATGTGGGCAAATTTTGACCACAGCACGGTGCAAAAAAGGATCGTACTGGAGGCGATGAACAGGCAGAAGAACAGCGTGCCCCAGAAGACATAAGCCTGCCCGAATGACCACAGCAATGCGAAAGTAGTGGTCGCCAGTAGCGACAAGATGAACAGGTCGGCTGGCACCAGGCGATACCACGGATTGCCTTCGGAATTGACATCGCAACGGATGAAGAACCAGAACCAGTAACCGCCGACACAGACCATCAGGGCGCCGATATGCCACAGGGCTACCAGCACACCGGGAGCGGCCTGGGCAGGCGTCGGGTAGGCGAAAATCAGCAGCGCGGTGGTGACGACGAAAATGATAAAGCCGTACATCGTCAACAGGTGCGACATGCGACGTTGCGGATTGGCGAACTCGGAAGAGGTCAGTACCTCGTTGGTCAGGGTGGAAAGAGCCAGCGAGGCCTTTTCACCGCCAGATACAGTACGTTTCGCAGACTGCTGGGCTTTTTGCGCGTTTTCAAAAAAGTATTGAGCGCTCTTTTTGTGAATCACGTCAATGATGACACCGGCAATGACCGCCACGAACATGGCAATGACATAAGCCTGCATGACGGCGGGTGTCAGGAAACCTAACAGATCGTAAAAAGGGCTGGTCTCGAACATGGTAGCTCCGTTGTTTTAACCTCAGCGCGTCTATGCTAATGATGCGCATTAGAATAACAAATCAAGTTTCTTTGTTGGGTGATTAGTCAATTTAATCAATACAAAAAAATGTTTATTGATATTTGTCATTTAATCAATACCAGGGCGGGCAAAAAGTAATTGCCCAAATGCGCGACAAATTCCTACGAGATTCGCAAAAATACATACTAATGATAGGATCTAAACCGTTGATTTATAAAAACTTTGCAACTTACATGTAACCAGTAGATCGGGAGGCTGGGATGAACTCTCGCTATCCCCGACGTTTGCCCTTCAGCTGCGCTTAGCGCGTCCAGATCGGCAGTCCCGCCAATCTGTCTTCATGCCGGTAACATAAATTCGATAAATCATATCTTCCTGGTTTGGTGAGTTGATCGCATGGCTTATCTAATCAGGTGAGCACAACGCAAAAGTGGTTACTGCAGCTGCTCGCTCCCTGCGAGTTCGATCCCCAATGCGCGCAGCTGATTTTCTATCATCGGATCGCGGGTGTTGAGCCAGCGTTGGTAAAGCACCAGCACCTCTTCGGTGGTCAGGCGCTGCCCGCGGGAGCAGGCATTGGCCACCATCTCCAGCATGCGGGTGAAGGTGTTGGCCAGCTCGGCGAAGATGTGCCGGTTCTCCCTGGCGTTGTCGGCCAGGTAGTCGTAGGCACTGCCACCCATACCGATAAAGTAATCCTGAACAATACCCTGGCGGGTAAAGCGTTCCGGGAACAGGGCGCCGAGAAACAGTGCCATGTCTCCCAGTTGCTGCAGCATCAGGCAGCGTTCGCGGGCGTTGTCGGCCTCGATGGCATCGCTGTAGAGCAATGCCAGGGGGCGCAGCATCATTTGCCCGTCCTGGTAGGCGAACAGCTGTTCGCTGCGACCGAAGCGCTCCAGCAGGCTGCCCAGGTACCAGCAGGTGTCCTCGTGGGGCGGCGGGCGAAAGCGCTTGGCATAGCGGTTCAGCCGCTTGCTGAAATAGCTGGAAAGGGATGTTTCCGTGATCGGCAGTTGCTGTGAATCTAAGCGCATGGATACCTCCGAACGCCATACCATTAATTTAACTATAGGCTAAAAATCGCATGTTTATCAATGGAGTCCGGATCATAACGCTAGCACCTAACGGTTTGTCAGGGCTACCAGGGTCTCGCGGCTGGGTATTCGTGACCCCTGTCAGACGGGTAAATTACCGACGTGGCTTGAATTGAAAGTAATCATAGTCCCACCGGGTTCGCGCATCTCGAAGCTGTCGTGAATCTCGCCTCGTTCAATGCCACCGGGATCCAATCCTAGCTCGGTGTAATACGCGTGGGTAGCATCAAGATCCTCGACCATCAGGGC
>CALZHS010000508.1 GCA_945787265.1 uncultured Gammaproteobacteria bacterium
CGAGGTCGTCATCGGGATGGCTCATCGCGGGCGCCTGAACGTGCTCACCAATTTATTCGGCAAAATGCCGAGCGACCTGTTCGATGAGTTCGAGGGCAATATCGAGCTCGATGAGCGCTATAACTATGACGTCAAGTACCACCAGGGCTTTTCTTCCGATATCTACACCGATTCGGGGCCGATGCACCTGGCGCTCGCATTTAATCCATCGCATCTCGAAATTGTGGATCCCGTAGTGGAGGGCTCGGTGCGTGCGCGCCAGCGACGCCTCGACGATCGCAACACCAATGATGTCCTGCCGGTCCTGATCCACGGCGACTCGGCTTTTGCCGGTCAGGGCGTGGTCATGGAAACCTTTAATATGTGTGAGACGCGAGGTTACCGAACCGGCGGCACGATTCATATTATCGTCAATAATCAGATCGGTTTTACGACCAGCAATCCACGCGATATGCGCTCCTCTTTTTACTGTACCGAGGTCGCGCGTATTGTGCAGGCGCCCATTTTTCACGTTAATGGCGACGATCCTGAAGCCTGTGTTTTCATCGCCGAGATCGCGGTCAAGTATCGAGAAACTTTCCAGAAGGATGTCGTTATCGACATGGTTTGTTACCGACGTTATGGCCATAACGAGGCCGACGAACCGGCAGTAACCCAGCCCCTGATGTACCAGGCGATTCGCAAGCATCCGCGACTGGCCGAACTGCACGCGGAGCGCCTCATCAAGGAAGGATTTACGACGCGTGAAAAAGTCGACCAGATGATAGCCGACTACCGACGAGCCCTGGACGAGGGCGGTGCAGTTGCGTTGAATGTCATCTCGGGCCTCGAGCCGATGGCAGCGCGCGATTGGGCGGGTTTAAATACAGGCGATGTCAATAGCACACCCAATACGGCGGTCGATAAAGACACTATCCAGCGCCTGGGTCGGCGCATATTGACACTGCCGGAGGGCTTCAAGCTTCACCCACGGGTCGCCAAAATCATGGAAAGCCGGCAGAAAATGATCGACGGCGAAATCCCCGGCGACTGGGGTTTTGCAGAGAATCTGGCCTATGCGACTCTGCTGGATGAGGGTTATCGCGTAAGGCTCTCAGGACAGGACAGCGAGCGTGGCACGTTCTTTCATCGTCACGCGGCGCTGCATGAACAGACTACCGGGGAGATTTACAAGCCCCTGAAGCATATCGCCGAAGATCAGCCGCGCTTCGAAGTCATCAACTCGTTTTTATCCGAAGAGGCGGTACTGGGATTTGAATATGGCTATGCGTCGACTGATCCCCACTCGCTGGTGATCTGGGAAGCCCAGTTCGGCGATTTTGCCAACGGTGCACAGGTTGTTATCGACCAGTTTATCAGTTCGGGTGAAGTGAAGTGGGGCCGACTCAACGGGCTGGTAATGCTGCTACCCCATGGCTACGAGGGTCAGGGCCCGGAGCATTCATCGGCCCGTATCGAGCGCTACCTCGAACTCTGCGCGCAGCACAACATGCGCGTCGTGCAACCCTCGCTGCCCGCGCAAATCTTCCACCTGCTGCGCAGCCAGATGGTTTGTGGTTTTCGCAAGCCGTTAATCGTCATGAGTCCCAAAAGTCTGTTGCGTCACGAGCGGGCGGTATCGCCACTGAGTGCCTACAGTGATGGCGAATTCCAGAAGGTTATTCCGGAAATCGACAAGATTGATGATGCCAAGGTCGAGCGCCTGATCCTGTGCAGCGGCAAGATTTACTACAAGCTCTACGAAACACGTGAACAGCATTACGATCACGGCACCGCGATCGTGAGAATTGAACAGCTGTATCCGTTTCCGAAGGAGATTTTTACGCCGTTACAGGTACAATACGCGGGCCGTATTTCGGCTGCATCACCCGCGGTAGGTTACATGGCCCTGCACCAGAGTCAGGAAGCCCGGCTGGTAAAAGAGGCTTTTGAAGCCGAATACTCGGATAAACTCGATTAACGAAACAGGCAAGAATAACACTGGAGCGAGCAATGCAGGTAGAAATCAAGGTACCGGCACTACCGGAATCGGTAGCCGAAGGAACCCTCGGTGACTGGCACAAGCAGGTCGGAGACAGTGTCGCTGTAGACGAGAATATCGTTGACCTTGAAACCGACAAGGTGGTGCTCGAAATTGTTGCGAGTAAGGCCGGGGTGATTGAATCGGTTGCCTTCGAATCGGGTGCCACGGTAAAAAATGGTGATGTACTTGGCGTCATTAATACCGACGGCGCCGCCGCCGCGCCAGCCAGTCCAGCACCGGCAGCCGAAAGTACCGGGACAGGTGAAGCGGAGGTTGTCGAAGCGCCTGCCGAGGATAGCGGTGCTGCAAGCCGGGCAAGTCCGGCGGTTCGCAAGTTGCTGAGCGAACATAATCTGAATGCGGACGATATTCAACCGACCGGAAAAAAAGGCGCGATCCTGAAAGCCGACGTCGAGCGTTATTTGCAGCAACAGCAAAGTAGCGCAAAAACAGAAGCGCCCGCGGTCAGTACGCCACCGGCACCGGCGATTCCCAGCAGCGGCCGCAACGACCGTCGGGTACCCATGAGCAGGTTGCGCTCAAAGATAGCCGAGCGTCTCAAGCAGGCCCAAAACACCGCGGCGCTGCTGACAACATTCAATGAAGTTAATCTCAAACCGATGATGGATGCCCGCGCTCAGTACCGCG
>CALZHS010000509.1 GCA_945787265.1 uncultured Gammaproteobacteria bacterium
TATTTGTACCTTCCGGTACGCAACAGGACTTTGGCGATATCGAATCCATATCGCTGGACCGGGATGCAGCCGTCGATGCAGTGGTCATTGGTGATCTGGGAGAGGCCTGGGATTTCAATTTACTAAACCGGGCCTTCAGGTTCCTGATGCAGGAACCGCGGCCCAAATTGATTGCACTCGGGATGACGCGTTACTGGCGAGGACCGGATGGTCTGCAACTGGATGTTGCGCCCTTCGTCAAGGCGCTGGAACATGCTGCCTCCTGTGAAGCAGTCGTGGTCGGCAAACCTGCCCCGGCCTTTTTTGAATCATCGCTGGCCAGATTAGGATGCAGTGCCGAGCAAGCCTTTATGATAGGGGACGATATCGTCGGTGATATCGATGCAGCACAACGTTGCGGTATCCGCGGCATACAGGTCAGGACCGGTAAGTTTCGAAATACGGATTTAGACGGTGTGATCAAACCTTATGCGCTGCTCGACTCGTTTGCCGACCTGCCAGGCTGGTGGGCACAAACCGTGACTGAAAGTTAACCGGCTTCAGATCAGGCGAAGACGCGTTCCAGAGCGACAAAAGTATGAGCTCGTCCATAGCCGAAACAACGCCTTTGGTTACGCTGGTTTAAGACCCGATTTTAGCGAGTGCGGGGGCAGAGGCCATCAGCACCGAAAAAGAATTCGATCTCTACACTGGCAGTATTGGTTCCATCGGAGCCATGCACGGCGTTTTCGTCGACCGTTTGTGCAAAATCCGCGCGGATTGTACCGGGCGCGGCCTCGGCAGGATTGGTGGCGCCCATGACTTCACGATTCTTTGCGATCGCGTCTTCGCCTTCGAGCACCTGCACCATGACAGGTCCCGAGGTCATAAACTCGACCAGGTCGCCGTAGAAAGGCCGCTCCTTGTGTACCGCGTAAAATTCACCCGCTTTTTCGGCGCTCAGGTGTTCCATGCGCGCCGCGATGATGCGCAATCCGGCTTTTTCGAAGCGATTGTAAATTTCACCGATGACGTTCTTGGCAACTGCGTCGGGTTTAATGATTGAAAGAGTGCGTTCGATCGCCATTTATAGATCTCCGATCATGAAAAATGCCGCGAATGATACTCCTTAGGGTACACTTATGCGACCCCTTTTCAGGCTTCCGAAATGAAAACCGATCACCACCAGCGCAAGTATTTAAAAGACTATCAGCCACCTGGCTACGAGATCGAGAAGACGGAACTGGTGTTCCATCTCGACGCACACCGGACCCGGGTCTTCAGCAAGTTACAGATGCGTCGCACAGCGGCGGGTAAAGGCAGTGAACTGGTGCTCGATGGAGTCGAACTGACACTGATTGAGCTGCGCGTGGATGGAGAATTGCTGCAGCCAAAAGACTATAAACTGGGATCGGAAACATTGACCGTCAAGTCGGTCCCCGATCGTTTCGAACTCAGCTGTGAAGTCGAGATTGACGCCACGGCCAATACTCGCTTAGAGGGTCTCTACCTTTCGAACGGAAACTTTTGCACCCAGTGCGAGGCCGAAGGATTTCGCTACATCACCTATTACCTCGATCGTCCCGACGTGATGTCGGTGTTCAGTACCGAAATTCATGCCGACAAAAGCTACCCGGTGCTGCTGTCGAACGGCAACCGCGTCGACGGCGGTGAAACCGATGATCGCCACTGGGTAAGATGGCACGACCCTTTTCCGAAACCGAGCTACCTGTTCGCGCTGGTTGCCGGAGATCTCGCCTGCGTAGAGGATCGGTTTACCACCCGTTCGAATCGGGAGGTACGGCTGCAAATATTTACCGAGCACCATACCGGGGCGATGGAAAACAAGGGTCTCAACGTATTCAATACCAAGTACGTGCTGGCAAATTCGCATACCGCAACCGATGACGATTACCTGGCCATTGAAGGAGTAATTGCGCACGAGTATTTTCACAACTGGACGGGTAACCGGGTCACCTGTCGCGACTGGTTCCAGTTAAGCCTGAAAGAGGGCTTGACCGTGTTTCGTGACCAGGAATTCAGTGCCGACATGTTTTCGCGCGCGATCCAGCGCATCAGCGACGTGCGCGGCTTACGCAACCACCAGTTTAGCGAGGACGCGGGGCCCATGGCGCACCCGGTACGCCCGACGTCCTACCAGGAAATCAACAACTTTTATACCGCAACCGTTTATAACAAGGGTGCGGAAGTCGTGCGCATGATGCACTGCCTGCTGGGCGCTGAAAATTTCCGCAAGGGAATGGATTTGTACTTCGAACGCCATGACGGCCAGGCGGTTACCACCGATGACTTTCGCGCGGCGATGCAGGATGCCTCGGGTATCAACCTGGAGCGCTTCCAGCGCTGGTACGAGCAGTCCGGGACACCGCGTGTTGAAATAAAACGCGATTACGATTCCGAAAACCGTGTTTTGTCGCTGACCGTGACGCAACGTCCCGGTACTACCAGGGGTGAGCTGAATCGCGCCTTTCACATGCCGATGCGGCTGGCTTTATTCGAT
>CALZHS010000510.1 GCA_945787265.1 uncultured Gammaproteobacteria bacterium
CCATCGAGGATCCGGTCGAATACCAGCTCGATATCGTCAACCAGAACCCGGTGCGCGAAAATATCGGCCTGAGCTTTGCCAAGATGCTCAAGCACGTGTTGCGCCAGGACCCGGACGTGGTCATGGTTGGTGAGATCAGGGAGCGTGAAACCGCGGAAATTGCGGTTCAGGCAGCGCTAACCGGGCACCTGGTGCTGTCGACGTTGCATACCAACGATAGCATCGGCGCGGTCACGCGCATGATCGACCTGGGAGTCGAACCCTACCTGCTGTCCTCGGCGCTGATCGGCGTGGTCGCGCAGCGCCTGGTGCGCTCGATCTGCCCCAACTGCAAGACCGAGTTCCTGGCGAGCCCCGAGATGATCGAGAAATACGGCTGGCAGGACCAGGGCAAGGTGCGCCTATCGAAAGGTCGAGGCTGCGCCGAATGCTACGACGCCGGCTACCGCGGGCGCATGGGCATCCACGAAATCATCGAAACCAATCCCGAGCTGCAGCGCCTGATCATCGCCAACGCGTCGCGTGATGATCTGACCGATTATCTCAACAAGCATGAAGTCAAGCTGCTGTTCGATGACGGTATCGATCGCGTGCGCGAAGGCCAGACTACGATCGAGGAAATCTGGCGCGTGGTTAACAGTTGACGGCAGGAATGAAGCATGGCGATTAACACCAAATCCAGGGCAGTGGTGGCGCAGGAATCCACGCCGCTGGCGGCATCGCTGCCAAAATTTCAACTCAAAAAGGCGATCGGTGACAAGGAACGTCGTTTTTTCACCGAGCAAATGTCGCTATTGCTCGAGACCGGTACGCCGCTGCAGGCGAGTCTGCATGAAAAAACAGGTCGACAATCCGGCGATGCTCGAGCTACTCGACCAGCTCATCGACGATATCGGCCAGGGGATGCAGTTTTCGACCGCGCTGGCCAAGCATCCCGCGGTTTTTTCCACCACCTACACCAACCTGGTGGCGGCAAGTGAGGAGGGCGGCTTCATGCACGAGGTGCTGCAGCAGTTGCTGTTGCTCGACGAAAAGCGCGAGGAATTACGCAAGACCATGGTTTCGGCACTGTCATACCCGGTGTTCCTGCTGGTATTTGCGCTCGCTGTCGTTGTGTTCGTGCTGGTGGTCGTGTTTCCAAAGTTTGCCGACCTGTTTTCACAAATCCAGGATCAGTTACCGGTTACCACGAAATTCCTGATGGCAAGCAGTAACGTGCTGAAGAATCACTGGATCGAGTTGACGATCGGTTTAGTAGTATCCATCGGTGGTTTCAAATTCTGGTCCGCGACCGAAAGCGGTATTCGCAAGCTCGACTGGGCCAGGCTGAATTTTCCGCTGATACGTCACGTTTTTGTCCAGCTTTACCTGGTCAACACGATGCGTGTATTGAGCATGTCGCTAGGCAACGGCGTTGGCATGATGGATTCGCTGCACGCCTGCAAGTTTGTCGTCAACAACAGCCTGTTCCAGGACTTTATCGGCCAGGTAGAAAACCAGGTTGAAACCGGCAACGGCATCGCCGCGGGTTTTCAGAACACCAGCTTCATTCCACCAATTGTCGAACAGATGATCAGCACCGGCGAAGAAACCGGAAATTTACCTAAAGTAATGGGCCGCCTGGCCGATTACTTTGAAGGCGAGCTATCCAACAAGCTGCAAACCCTGTCGCGACTGGCGGAACCGGTCATGTTGCTGATCATGGGAGGTGTAGTGGGCTTGATTGTCAGTTCGCTGATATTACCGATATTTAAACTCACCCGTGTCGTCGGGTAATAAACGAAACATTGAATTAATTTGAATTTAGGAAGAGAGCAATGAAATCAATACGTAAAGCAATCCAGAAGGGTTTCACCCTTGTCGAACTGTTAATCGTGGTGATCATCCTGGCGCTGCTGGCCGCCATCGTGGTACCGCAGTTTGCTTCTTCCACCGATGACGCCAAAGCGGCCTCGCTGGACACCACGCTGAGTAACCTGCGATCGGCAATAGACCTGTATTACCAGCAACATGGTGAGTACCCCAGTGCAAATGTGTCGACCGGTGGTGCCGCATGCGCTGCAGGAACCCCTGGAGGCGGCGCTGTAGATACCGATACTGCATTTCTTGAGCAATTAGCATATTACACCGATGCGGATGGTGCGGCCTGTACCCAGCAAAATGCGGGTGCCTTTCCTTTCGGGCCCTATCTGAAGAAAGACACTTTGCCCGGGAATCCGATTACTACTGACAATACGCTGGTTGTTGTAAATACGGGTGATTTGAATCTGACCGGTTCTAATCCAGCCGCGGGTTGGAGATTTGATAATGCCAGTGGAAAGTTCATTGCTGACGACAGCATCGGTACGGATGCTGCAGGCAATACC
>CALZHS010000511.1 GCA_945787265.1 uncultured Gammaproteobacteria bacterium
GTGTCAGCAAAGATGAACGCGCCCTGTCCAGCCCCTGGTTTGCGGTCAAAAAAAGGCTGCCGTGGCTGCAAATAAATCTATTGACCGCATTCCTCGCCGCCGACGTCGTGGGATTGTTCGAGTCAACCATCGCGCAGTATACGGCGCTCGCTATTTTATTGCCGATTGCAGCCGGTCAGTCAGGCAACACGGGAGCACAGGCGCTGGCGGTGACGATGCGCGGGCTCACGCTGCGTGAAATCACGGTTAGACAATGGTTAAGGGTTACTATGAAAGAGGCGGGAGCCTCGTTGATCAATGGTTGCGCGATCGCGATTACCTGCGGCGCGGGGGTCTACCTCTGGAGTCGCAGCACCGGGCTTGCACTGATTATCGGGCTGGCGATGATCTCATCCATGTTCATCGCGGCCGTTTCCGGCGCGATGGTTCCCATCGTTCTGAAACGGATGGGCCAGGACCCTGCCCTGTCCTCGTCTATCATCCTGACAACCGTCACCGATATCGCCGGTTTCATGTCATTTCTGGGCATTGCCACCCTGCTTTCGGGCATGCTGGCCGCCGGTTAAGGTCACTCAAAATGAAAAGTTTAAAATCGATTATCAGCCTGTTACTTATTATCGCGGTCATGATATTTGCGATTCAGAATCTCGCCGCGGTCGAGATTCAGTTTTTGTTGTGGAGTTTCTCGGTGCCGCGGGCGCTGATGATCGTGATATTGATGGGTATCGGTTTCGTGATCGGGCTGCTGGTATGCAGCCTTGTGTTCAGGCGGAAGCGCAGCTAAACCACGATGGATTACCTATTTGCATTGCTAACCGAGCCCGCAGCCTGGGTAGCGCTATTGGCGCTGACGGCGATGGAAATTGTACTCGGCATCGCCTGCCAGAAGTCGTGATGGATAACCCCGGTAGCAGGGTTGCGCGACTACAAGTTCGAGCGCAGCGTTTGCAGCATTTGCATGAACCGTTCGAGTACGGAATGTTCCTTGAGATCGCGAAACTCACCGGCATCAAAGAAGGTTCCATAGCAGATCGGACAGGATTCATATTTGATGTGTGACTGGTCCTTGTCAACCATCGGCAACATCTTCACGCCACATTGCGGGCAGGGAATATTGCGCAGATTTTTATATTTCACTCCGACTTGATCCTTGCCAATATCAATATAGCTGAGCGTCGTTTGCCCCAGGACGGTCGGTTTCGTTACAAAACAGATCAACGGATCGTCGATTTCCGTGTCTCTTTTCCAGCATATCAAACCACAGGCCATGGCAACCCAGGCAGCGGTCGACCTCAACGTCTCCGAACGAAATTTTCTCAAACTCAGAGGCACATTTAGGACAATTCATCGGCATCTCTTTTAGGTAGCGTTATTATCTTAAGAAAAAAAGCGAACTCCCGGCAACGATGCAATGCATGCGTCATCACACCGGGAGTTCACTCAAATGCTGCAGAGGGAGCTGCAGCGGGGGTACTTATAATCAGCCTTTAATTTTTTTGGCGGTTACCTCAAGATCAACTCGACGATTGATCGCACGACCTTCCGCGGTCTCGTTGGAAGCAATAGGCCTGGACTCGCCGTGACCTTGATAGCGGAGTTTATAGCCGCCTTTGAGAGACGCCAGGTAGTTTGCCACGGAAACTGCCCTGTCATTCGAAAGCTTCGAATTCACATCGTCAGGGCCCACCGAATCGGTGTGTCCCTGCACATCGACTGTTTCGGCGCCCAGGGATTCAATTATTTTATTAATCTTTGCCAGTAGTGGTTTCGAAACCTCGGGAATAACTGACGACCCGGTGGCAAAGTTGATTCTCTTGAGCCTGAAAATAAGCTTGCTACCTTGCTGGTAAACCTCAGCTTCATCCGAGGAGAACTGTTTTACCGCCTCGTCCATAGCTTCCTGGAACCTGACCTGGGTTGAGCTTAATTCCAGGGCCTGGTTTTGCATCAACAGGGCGCTTTCGGTTTCCTGCAAATTCGACTTTGTCGATTTTAATTCTGCATCCTGGGATTTCAGCGCACCCTCGGTCTTCTTTAAGCTGGACTCGGTAGCCCTCAGGTTTTGCTCAAGATTGCCGACATTTTTTGACAGCTTATCCAGCTCTCTATTTTGATAAACGATTTTTAGTGCAACATCTTCCGGTGTTCCCGGGGCGTTTAAAATAACGTCCATGACATCGGATAATAATACTGAGCTGGCCACCGCATCAGCGACGCTTTTTTTATGGACCGAGGAATCACGAGGACTTTGTGCAATCAAATTCTCGGCCTCATTGACATCGAGTTGCGCCTGCCTGAGTGTTTTCGGCGCGAGATCATCCGCGTCGGCCCTGACAGCCTTCTTGATGTTATTTTCAACTGAATTCAGTTTTCTGAACTGGACGGCCTTTATTTCAAGGGCGAGGTACTTTTTTTGAAACGCCGAAAATTCCTTCGGTTCGAGCGCCCTCGAAAAGTTATCCGTATCATCTCTCAAGTCATCATCAACTCTAGCCAGGGCCGCTTTTAATGTTTCACTGTTTCTTAACCCGGCATTTAACGAAGACCTGCGAGCCTCGAGAACACGCGTGAAGTTTGGAGCTCTGGCACTGGACAACTCAAGCGCTCGCTGAAAATTGGCCTTTGCGATTACTGCTTTATCCAGTATGTATTTCTTTTCGTAACTGCCAGACAAACCCTGTTGGGCTTTTTCCAGATTTTGTGCTGCCCTGGTATATTCCTTGAGGGACAACAGGTCTGCCTGTTGTTTCTCGGCCTGCTTCATTAATGCCGCTGCCTCGGCGACCGACGGCTTGGGATCAATGCTCGAGTCGAGGTCGGTGTTAGTGCTGGCGCAGCCAAAAAGTATCAGAACGACGCCATAGCCAAGTATCAGTTTAATTTTTTCCATTTTGGTTACCTTGCTTTAACTAGTGATTGAAGTGATAAACACCCTTTAGACTTACTCGTGTTTGC
>CALZHS010000512.1 GCA_945787265.1 uncultured Gammaproteobacteria bacterium
AGAATGCCTGTTGTATGACTCGTGTCAATTATAGTGACAAAGATTTACGCTAGGTTTTCGGCATAAAAAATAATCAAGACCGCCAGGGGAGTTTCATTCTTTAATCATGAATCAGCGCGTAACGCATATAGCGCCTGAAACGGCTGTTGCTGAGTATCCGCATGCATTGAGTAGCGCACAGATCCTTTCTGGCCTCGATGCGAAGCCAACTGGATTGACGAGCGCTGAGGTTACGCGCCGCCAGCAACAGTATGGGCCAAACGCTTTACCTCGAAAAACGCCACCCGGGTTGCTTGAAGTTTTCCTGAACCAGTTTAAGAGCCCCCTCATATACGTACTCGTAGCCGCCGCGCTGGTATCACTCTTAATCCAGGAGCATTCGGATGCGATTTTTATTAGTGCTGTGCTGTTGCTGAACGCGGTAATTGGTACGGTTCAGGAGTATTCGGCGCAACGCTCGGCTGAGGCCCTGCAAAAGATGATGATCACGCGGGTGCGCGTATTGCGCGAAGGCGATGCATACGAAATTGACTCGGAAGAGGTCGTGCCGGGAGATGTCGTACTGCTGGAATCCGGGGAACGGGTTCCCGCCGATATGCGTATTCTCGATAGTCACAATCTTGAAATCGACGAATCATTGTTATCCGGTGAATCGATTGCGGTTATCAAACGGGCCGATGTCATCCTGGACGACGACACGGTTCTGGGTGATCGCATAAACATGGCTTTCGCCGGCAGCCTGGTTAACCGGGGCCGCGCCAGTTGTGTCGTGGTCGATATCGGCCTGGCGACCGAACTTGGTGCGATTGCTGAATCGGTAACGGGCGATATTGGCGCCAAGGCTCCGCTGCAGGAGCGCATGGAGCGTTTTACGCAACGCGTCGCGATTTTCGTGGGTTGTGCGGTATTGGTAATGGCGACAATTCTATTGTTCCGTGGAATGCCGGCCTCCCAGATTTTTCTTTCCTCGGTCGCACTCGCAGTGTCGGTTATTCCGGAAGGTTTGCCGGTCGCGCTGACCGTGGCGCTCGCAATCGGGATGCAGCGCATGTCGCGCCGTGACGTCATCGTGCGGCGCCTGATTGCGGTCGAGGCACTGGGGTCCTGCACCTACATCGCTTCCGATAAAACGGGGACCTTGACCGCGAATCAGCTAACGGTACGCCGGCTGGCTTTCCCAGGGCACGACAACTGGAAGGTTACCGGCAACAGCGATGAACCCAATGGGGAGATTATTACCACGCAGGGAAAACCTGATGCCCAGGAAAGTAAATTGCTTGATGCGGCTTGCCAGTGCGCGGTGCTCGCTAACGAGGGTTATCTCGGACACCAGAAAGGCAGTTGGACCAGTAACGGCGATGCGGTCGATGTCGCCTTGTTGATCATGGCGCATCGGGCGGGTTGGGTTCGAGCCGAGGCAATTAGCGCATGCCCGGAGATCGACAGCATGCCATTTGAATCAGAGCGGCTTTATAGCGCCAGTCTTAACCGGGTAGACGGCAAGTCGCGCGCGTATGTCAAGGGCGCTTTTGAAAAGTTGCTGCAGATGTGTGACAAGGTCGCTCTGGCCGAGGGCACCAGTGCTCTCGATAAAGCCGCGGTAGAAGCGCAGGCCAGGGCACTCGCAGCCGGGGGCTACCGGGTTATCGCGATGGCTTGTGGAGATGTCGTTGTCAGGGAGAATGAGGATTTCAATCATGAGCATCTTGTTAACCTGACCTTGATCGGACTGGTCGGACTGATCGACCCACTGGTCGCCAAATGCAAGGCTGCAGGAATCCAGGTGGCGATGGTGACTGGAGATCATCCGGTTACGGCTTATGCGATTGGTCGCGAGTTAAGTTTGCTCGAGGATGAGTCGCAGGTAGTGACAGGACCACAGTTGAAAACAGCGGCCAATGAAAATGAAATGGACCAGATGACACGAAGTGCCTCGGTATTTGCCCGCGTCGAGCCGACTCAAAAGCTGGACATCGTGCAATCTCTGCAGCGCAACGGGCATTACGTTGCGGTCAGCGGCGATGGCGCCAACGATGCCCCGGCGCTGCGCATGGCGCATGTGGGTGTGGCGATGGGCGTGAGTGGTACTGACGTGGCCCGCGAAACGGCCGATATCATCATTACCGATGACAACATTGACTCGATTGTCGATGGCGTCGAGGAAGGGCGGATTGCCTATTCCAACGTGCGCAAGGTGATTTTCCTGTTGATATCGACTGGAGCGGCCGAGCTGGTTCTGTTCGTGCTTGCAATGATTACGGCACTGCCGTTACCGCTGCTGGCGGTGCAGCTGCTCTGGTTAAACCTGGTAACGAACGGCATTCAGGATGTCGCGCTTGCGTTCGAACCGGGTGAAGGCGGCGAACTCGAGCGCCCGCCGCGACCGCCTAAGGAGGCAATATTCAACCGCATCATGATCGAACGCGTCATCATTTCGGCGATTGTAATAGGCGTGGTTGCGTTTGGTCTTTTCAAGTGGTTGCTGGACCAGGGTTTCACCCTGGAGCAGGCGCGCAACAGCACCCTGCTGTTGATGGTATTGTTTGAAAATGTGCATGTATTCAACAGCCGCTCGGAAACCCTTTCAGTATTTCGGCACAATCCGATGCGCAACAAACTGTTGCTGGCCGGCACCCTGATCGCACAGATGGTCCATATCGGCGCGATGTATACGCCCTGGTTGGGCGACGTACTGGGTGCGAGCCCGGTTTCCTTTGAGCAGTGGCTAAGCTTGCTGGG
>CALZHS010000513.1 GCA_945787265.1 uncultured Gammaproteobacteria bacterium
TCGAGCTTATCGATGACGCCCTGCTGGTCCTGTGCTGGCCGGTTTTGACTGAGTTTGTACTTGCACTGTAACTCCTCGATTTCGATTTCAACGCCGATAATCGCTCTCAACATGGCATCGCGATACTGCGGTTCCCACGGGGATTCGAAGCCCGACTCGTAGCGTTCACTCAAGGCTTCGACAATGCCGGCAATTGCATCCGGTTCCTCGAATACACGGCAGCGACCGTAGATGTGCAAGGCCTGGTAATTCCAGGTCGGCACGCCGGGCGACTGGTACCAGCTCGGAGAAATATAGTCATGAGGGCCGAGGAAAGTAACCAGCACCTGCTGCTCTTCGAGCGACTGCCAGTGCGAATTCTGTCGGGCCAGGTGGCAATGTAGGAACTTGCGATCATCGGACACCAGGAAGGGCAGGTGCGAAACGGTCAGGCGCTGGTCGACGAGCGAGATCAACTGGCCAAAGGCATTTGCGTCGAGAAATCCAAAAATCTCTTTCGTTTCGCTAATGCTGAAGTGCCTGGGAATATACATGGGTCGATTTGTGCCTCGGTTTATTTTATTTTCGCTAAGCAAAAACTGCGGGACGAATATATGTAAATGCGATCGCATTGGCCATTTTTATTCATTTTACTTGATCCAATGGCAAGGGTAGATTACAGCAGATGAAAATAAATCAAATCACGGTCTGGCAGCTTGACCTGCCTTTGCACAAGCCCTATTGGCTCTCTGGCGGCAGGCTAAAATTCGAGCAGCTCGATTCCACTCTTGTTCGGATCGATACCGATGAGGGCGTCTCGGGTTGGGGCGAGGGGTGTCCCTGGGGCGTGACTTACCTGCCGGCCTTCGGCAAGGGTATTCGTGCAGGCATCGAGGAACTCGCACCCCTGCTAATCGGCAAAGATCCGCGCCAGGCTGATTCGATCAATCGGGTCATGGACCTGGCATTGCCGGGGCATCCCTACGTCAAGTCAGCCCTCGATATTGCCTGCTGGGACATCGCCGCCAAAGCCGCCGCTTTGCCGCTGTGCGAGTTACTCGGCGCACGCGAACCCGATCCGGTGCCGATCGCATCGAGCGTATCCACCGGCACGCCTCAGGAAATGCTCGACGAAGTGCAGCGTTTCCGTGACCTGGGATATCGCGTGCATTCGTGCAAGGTCGGCGCCGATGTGCACCAGGATATCGAGCGCATCAATTTGCTCGCCGCCAACGAACGTGCCGGTGAAATCATTTTTTACGACGTCAACCGCGCCTGGTTGCCGCGCGAGGCGATCACGGTAATGAACTCGGTTTCCGGTCTGACTTCGTGGTTTGAGCAACCCTGCGAAACGCTCGATGAAATCGCACAGGTGCGTCGCCAGACTTCCTACCCGATCGGTGTCGACGAGGGATTGCACTGTTTTGATGATCTTGTTCGCATTCAGCGCGACGGCATCGCCGAGGTCGTGAACATCAAGATTAACCGCGTCGGCGGTTTGACCAGGGCACGACGCCTGCGAGATTTCTGCCTGGCAACCGGCATTACAATGCTGATCATGGATACCGGCGGTACCGTCGTTTCTGATACCGGGGTCGCGCATTTTGCGCAAACTATTCCCGCGCCATTCTGCCAGGGCGTCTGGTCCTGCCAGGAGATGGTCAGCGTCGACCCGGCGCCCGGGCGAGGCGTACGTAACGTGGATGGCTGTTTCAGCGCACCCGATCTGAACGGTCTCGGGGTCGAACCGGAGCTATCGCTGCTCGAGGGATCCCCGCTAAGCAACCGGCTTAACTCATAGTGACTGCCAGACCTGGTACAGGTCCGGGTCAGCCAGGATATCGCGTAGCGCGTCGTCGAGGATGGTTGCCCAGCGCTCGGCACCTTCCTCGGTGTTGACGAGATCCTGGCGAATTTCGATGGAAACATGTGGTAGGCCAGAAGCCTCGGCGTGGTGATCAATCGTATAGTCGGCGGGGTGCTTGCCTGAGTAAGGTTCGTTATCCCCGATGTTAAAACCGCCGGGATGGGCGCGCAGGTTTTGCATTAACGGCAGCGGGATGCGCGGGTCCTTGTCCCATAGAATTCCCGCATGCCAGGGGCGCACAAAACCGGCCATTTGCGGCGTGAAGCTATGTATCGAAATGAATGCGGGCACTATCCCCTGTTCCCGGAAGCGATGCAGCATCGAGTCGATTGCCTTTCGATAAGGCGTGTAAAAGCAATGAATGCGCTCGTTGCGATGCACTTCCGACATGTTCTGATTACCCGGTATAACCCGATCATCACTGGTTTCCGGCATCACACTGGGATCCTCGAGGCTGCGATTGAGGTCGACAACAAGTCGCGAATAGCCCGCCAGTACGGCAGGCGCATCGAGATGCTCGGACAGGTGATGGATCAGTTTGCGGGTGCCGATATCGTAAGCAATGTGCTGCTGCAGTGCTGACTTGTCGAGGCCAAGGTTGCCCAGCGCTGCGGGAATGACGTTGCTGACATGATCGCCGGTAAGCAGGACCCTGGCCTTGCCCTGGTCGTTGATTACCGTGTATGGCGGGGGGTCATCAGGACCGATCAATGAAGCGTTACCGGTTGTCATTTTGGAAATGGCCTAGCGTGGTACCGTGAGTGGTTAAGCGAGAGCGGCAAGAATAAATGCTCGCTTTGAAATTATCCACTGCCAAACAGGTTAAATAAATTCAGATCGGTTTGATAAGGCACCAGTCGTGATGATTTGGTCTTGGGGCCGATCATGCCGAGATAAGCAGACATTTGATGTTGCTCCATGTTCGCCTGGTCGAGCGGTTGCTGGGTGAACCGGGTCGCGCGTAACATGCTGTCGAGGCCTTCCAGGATTGCATACTGATTCCCGTTTAAAAGAACGACTTCTTTTCCCGCATGCCAGTAGACATCGACATTATAAATATCCAGCGGATCGAGTGGCGGCATTAACGGCACCAGGTCAAACGGTGTGACCACGCGGATAATGTTGATGTGACCGAACTTGCTGGCTCCGCGGACGTTTGTAACCTTGGGCTGACCGAAGGTGGTTACCCGTTCGACGTTAAAATGGTCGACATCGAGATACATGGCCAGTATGAGCGCCACTGCGCCGCCCAGGCTGTGGCCGGTGGTGCGAATTGTATAATC
>CALZHS010000514.1 GCA_945787265.1 uncultured Gammaproteobacteria bacterium
GCCCATATAATTATTTTAATCAGCAGGGTTTTATTAGAATAATTATATGGGCGACTACTTCAATCTCGGCGATGCCCCAGTATCCCATGGCGCACTCCGGGTCAAGCTCGATGACTTTCTTAAAACAGCGTACGGCTTCCTCCTGGTTGAAGCCGTAGCACCAGATCAGGCCGCGCACAAACCAGGATTTTGCCGCTTCGACGGAAGTGGTTATTGGTCGTTGGTAATTGCCGAGATTGAAGTAGTCGCCCATATCGTCATTCTGATAAAACCCTGATGATTATAGTGATTTGTGGGCCAAACAGTACAAGATTTGTATCACAGAATTCTGTTTTTTAAACCGATAGAAATGCCTGCAGTCATTCGACAAATTGGGTGGCGAAGATTATGCTCGGTGGCATCGATACAGGGAAAAGAAAATGCCAGATCTCAGTTATTTAACCCGTAGCAATCCAGACCGGTTCGATCTCAAACCCGGCCAGGAAAGCATGAAGGCGGTTGTGACAACCGGCAACGGCGGTTATGACAAGCTCGACTATCGAGACGTGCCGATTCCAGTACCTGAATCCGGCGAACTATTGCTGAAGGTGCTCGCCGCGGGAGTCAATAACACGGAGATCAATACGCGCCTGGGGTGGTATTCGTCTTCGGTAACCAGCGGCACCGAGCAGTATGCCGACGATAAAAAAGACACCGGCGAGCTGGCCGACGGTGGCTGGAACCAGGCCACGCCTTTCCCCTTCATCCAGGGAACCGATTGCTGCGGTGAGGTCGTTGCGCAGGCCGATGATGTCGACGCCTCGTGGCAGGGACAACGCGTGCTGGTACGTGCCTGCATGCGGGTCAACGGATTCGAAGCGCTCGACAATATCTGGATGGCCTCGGATTTTGATGGCGCCTTTGCGCAGTACGTGAAAGTGCCCGCGAGCGAAGTCTTCAAGGTCGATTGTGACTGGACCGATGTCGAACTGGCGACCATCCCCTGCGCCTACGGCACGTCCGAAAACATGGTGCATCGGGCCGACGTTGGCGTGAGTGACCGGGTGCTGGTAACCGGGGCCTCGGGCGGGGTCGGTTCGGCCGTGGTGCAGCTGGCGAAACGCAGGGGTGCAACGGTAACGGCGGTTGTTGGAAAGTCCAAGATCGACTCGGTAGCGCATCTCGATATCGACCGCATCGTCGAACGCGGTGCCGACCTGATCGCCGAACTGGGAGAATCCAGTGTTGACGTGGTGATCGATAATGTGGCCGGTACCGGATTTACCCCCTTGCTCAAACTGCTCAGCCGCGGTGGGCGTTACGCCTCGTCCGGTGCCATCGCCGGGCCGATGGTGAACATGGATATGCGTGATTTCTATCTCAAGGATTTAAGCCTGATCGGCTGTACCGCCTGGGACGAACCGGTGTTTCCTAACCTGGTCGGATATATCGAGCGCGGTGAAATCATTCCGCTGGTTGCAAAAACTTTCCCGCTCGAAGACATCGCAATCGCGCAACAGGAATTCCTCAAGAAACAGCATTTCGGTAACTTTGTCCTGATTCCGCCACAATCCTAGGACTTATCGCGCCCGTGCCCATTGTCATACCGCGGCTTGACCGCGGTATCCATAAGATTTCATTGGCTTGCAGGTAATCGAGTACTGGATCCCGCGGTCAAGCCGCGGGATGACAGGGCTATGTAAGGTCAAGCCGCGGGCTGACAGTGTAAGGTCAAGCCGCGGTATGACAGGATTCTGTCGCGGTCAAGATGAGGTATGACAAATCGTCCTGACTCTATTAACGTAACTACGCTGATCACCGTGGGCGGAATACTTTTTTGCCCGTCAAAAAAGTTTTCCGCCCACCTGTTTTCGTCTTCAGTTCAATTGCCACGAGAGTCGGGCCTGGTCTTCTAGAGCTGTTCGGCGATATAGATGAATAACGGCAGCGTAAAGAAAGCCACGATAACCTGGAAGGTCACGATACTCGACATGAGCTCGGCATTGCCGCCCATTTTACGCGCCATGACGTAAGCCGAGGCTGCAGTCGGTACCGCACCGGCGATAATCGCAACCGTACGGGCAAGCCCGTCGAGCCCCACCAGCCAGGACATCGCGATAACGATTGCCGGCATGCCGATCAGCCGGGTCAGGACACCTATCGTGAGCAGCATTTTGTGCTGTGCCGCCCGGCCGAGATTCATACCCGCACCGACCGCCAGTAACGCCAGTCCAAGGCCACCGGCACCGATAATATCGATTGCGTCGAACAGAATATCAGGCACCCCTAGCCAGTTGAGCAAAAGGCCCACGATGCAGGCGATGATCAACGGGTTGGTCGCTATTTTTTTAACTACCGCGACCACTTGCGGTCGCGTGTCGCTATGCCCGTAAACCGATAGAACGACCACCGAAATGACGTTCAGTAACGGTACCATAATCGCCAGCGCGAGCGCTGCCAGGGTGACCCCGGCATCACCGTAAAGTGGACCGATGACGGCGATTGCGACGAAACCGTGAAAGCGGGTTGCGCCCTGGAATATGCTGCTGAAACTCGGCCCGCTTTGCGGAAAACGCCGCCACACCAGTGCCTGTATCAGGATCAGCAACACCGACATGCCGAGGATAGCAACGATGATTACGATCATGAAATCGACGACCGGCACGCTGCCGAGATCGGCGCGGCTAAGCGTGCGGATAATCAGAAACGGGAAAAGCAGGTAGAAACAGATATGCTCGATTGCCGACCATACCGACTCGTCGACGATCCGGGTTTTGAACAACAGGTATCCGGTGGCGATGATCAGGAAGATCGGCGCGATGGCGTTAAGGGTTGTGATCAAGGACGGTCAAGCCTTTTGCTGCAACTCATCTTCATAGCTGCACGGAACGCTTCGGGGTTGCAGCG
>CALZHS010000515.1 GCA_945787265.1 uncultured Gammaproteobacteria bacterium
AGTAATCCGAAATCAGCCGGGAAGTTTACATGAAGGTCATAGAATTGTTCACTGCTGATATCCAGGATTATGCTCTCTTCCGTGGCCACATCGATGCCATTGTGGGGAATCAGCCCGATCATCAGGTCGAAACCCACCTGATCACCGGCACAGAAATAGCGGGTCAGGACATCGCTTTCCTCACCATGTTTGTAAAACGCGAACTTGCCCTTCAGTACTATCTGGAATTCTGAAGCTACCTGGTCCAGACGGGCAATGTATTCCCCCTTGGCGTAGCGTTTGACAACGCCATTGGTTAACAAATCAACGATGACTTCATCTGAAAGCGCACCGAAAGTGGATAGCTCACGCAGGCTGGGGAGCCCGAGCGTTTCGATCGTCTTACCTGCATCCAGAACTTCCATCACCTCACCTCTGGCAATAATTATGTATCATACGGGTTATTAGGCCGTTTCAATTGATTTTAGACAATAAAAAACCAAGCCAGTTTTACTGATGGAATACAACCTTTTTGATTTACTGACCCTGCTGGGTTCGCTCGGATTGTTTTTATATGGCATGAAGGTCATGAGCGACGCGCTAATGGAGCTGGCCGGCGATCGGATGAGGAATATTCTGGCAAGCGCGACGTCCAACCCCCTGTTTGCGGTCCTTACCGGATTTACCATTACCGCCGTCATCCAGTCTTCTTCGGCGACGACATTAATGGTGGTCAGTTTCGCCAATGCATCGCTACTGTCGCTAACCGAATCCATCGGCGTCATCATGGGCGCCAACATCGGCACCACGGTTACCGCCTGGCTGATTTCCCTGCTGGGCTTCAAGGTCAACATGGCGGCTATTGCATTGCCTCTGGTAGGCCTTGGATTTCTATTCAGCATGAGCAAGCAAAAGAACCTCAGGCACTGGGGTTACTTCATCGTTGGTTTTGCGATTCTGTTTATTGGCCTGCAGTACCTGAAAAATTCGGTGCCCGATATCAAGTCCAGCCCCGAAGCACTCGCCTTTCTCAGCGACTATACCAGCAAGGGTTACCTGTCGATTCTGCTGTTTTTGTTCATAGGCACCCTGTTAACCGTGGTCATCCAGTCGTCCAGTGCAACCATGGCGATCACCATTATCATGTGTTTCGAAGGCTGGATTCCGTTCGATATGGCAGCCGCGATGGTGCTCGGCGAGAATATCGGAACGACCATTACCGCCAACCTGGCGGCCCTCGTGGCTAACTACCGCGCCAAACGAACCGCCCGCGCCCATTTTATTTTTAACATTTTCGGCGTCGCCTGGATGCTGGTGGTCTGGATGCTGGTCCTGTTTTTACCCATCATTCACGGCATCGGTTTCGCCGTTGAGACCCTGGAGGGTGCCTCACCTTTCGCCCAGGCGGCGGCTATCCCTGTAGCCCTGGCACTGTTTCATACGACTTTCAATATTTGTAATACAGTTGTGATGGTCGGGTTTATACCCATGATCGCTCGAATCGTTGTGCGCATGGTTCCGGAAGAAGTAGCGGCGGTCGTCGTCATCGAGCAACCCCATTTTCTCGATAAGTCCTCGCTCAATTACCCGCAAACGGGTATAAAAGCCCTGCTTGATGAATCTCTGCGGCTTCTCGAAAAAACAGCCTTCAAGGTGATAACCCACGGATTACACGTGCACCGGGAGGAACTCGAATCGGATAAAAAACTGCAGAAAATCATCGAAAACATTCACCAGTTCGACCTGGACGTGGACGCCATCTATTACAACAAATTTAAAAATATCTACGGCAAGATCGTCGAGTACGCGAACCAGTTACAGGGTAAATTTGACCTGGATGAAGAAAAGATCATAGCCATCAGAAGCATTCTACGGGCCGACCGTATGCTGGTTGAAATCGTCAAGGATATCAAACCGTTACATACCAATATGAATCGGTATTTAAATTCCGACAACGAATACATTCGTGCCGAATACAATAACCTGCGCAAGTTGATTTTCAAGATACTGCGTTTGTCGCGCAAGGCCCGGTTGGCAAAGCGGGACGAGAAATACCTGGTAAAGGCCAGTGATTTAATGGATCACGTGGATCAATACGACGTGCTGATGAATGGCACCATCGACAGGCTGGTTCGTGAACACCTGATCAGCGCTGAAATGGCAACCTCTTTAATGAACGATAGCGCGATCTCCATCCAGATCGCACGCAACCTGGTCGATGTTTCGTCGCTTTTATACTTACAGCGGGACAACTTCCTGGACGTCGACGAAGGTACCGATCTGGCGATGGCGAGTTAAGCGGGCAATACGATTAATTTCTCAAAAATAAGATAACAAGGATTCGATAAAAATGAATTGCCTGGATAAATATCGCAGCAAACTCATCGGCCAGCTCAATCGAGATCTACGGGTTATTCGCATCAGTGCCGAAGAGGAGGCAGTGCATGATTTCAGAGTCGGAATCAAGCGACTTACGGCGCTGTACTATTTCCTTAACGAGGTCAATCCCGGGCTCAAGACAAGGAAACGTGAGGTCGACGCCGAACGCTAGCCGGCCAGCTTGTCCAACGCGGCGAGAACCGCATCGCCCATCGCCGTGGTCGAGACCTCCGTCATGCCGTCCTGCATGATGTCGGCGGTGCGCAGGCCGTCGTTCAACACCGATTCGACCGCCCGGTCCAGCAGGTCGGCGCCCTCGCCCA
>CALZHS010000516.1:0-1605 GCA_945787265.1 uncultured Gammaproteobacteria bacterium
TGGTGCGCGTTTTGACCGACAAGATTATCGATGTGTAACGTCGCGGGTGCGTGATTGACGAAACCCTGAAAGAACTCGTGAATCAGGTCAACGTCGAACTGGCCAATGCGAGGGCGCGAAAAATTTACCCGATACTCGATACCCGGGCGGCCCGAAAAATCGATAACAACCCGCGACAGGGCTTCATCCAGCGGCACGTAGGCATGACCGTAACGCATGATCCCCTGCTTTTCCCCCAGCGCCTCCTTGAACGCCTGGCCCACCACAATACCAATATCTTCAACCGTATGGTGATCATCGATATGGAGGTCTCCCCTGGCGGTGATTGTCAGGTCGAACGAACCGTGCCGGGCTACCTGCTCCAGCATGTGCTCGAGAAACGGAATCCCGGTATCGAAACTCGATTTTCCACCTCCGTCGAGGTTAAGCTCAACGCTGATCTGGGTTTCCAGCGTGTCGCGACTGACTTTTGCACTACGATCTGACATTTATAAACCAATCAGGCAGGTTTCGAGAGGCGCTGATAATAATCGACATCGTGGTTAAATTCGACCCTTAATCGATGGCCGCGGCCATTGAATCATTCCAGGATGAAAGTTACCGGACCATCGTTAACCAGGTGGACCTGCATATCAGCGCCAAATCGGCCACAGGCAACCCGCTCATAGACGGCTTGCGCATGGTCGACCATGAGGTCGAACATCAGGTTGCCATGCTGCGGGTTCGCGGCGGAGGTGAAGCTTGGTCGTCGCCCCTTGCGGGTGTTTGCCGCCAACGTGAACTGTGGCACCAGTAACAATCCACCTTCGATATCGATCAGTGACCGGTTCATTTTGCCCGCGGCGTCGCTGAAGACCCGGTAATTGAGCAGGCGATCGACGAAATTTTGGGCGGTGGACTCATCATCCTCGGCCTGCACCCCGACAAATACCAGGATTCCCGGTCCGATTTGTGCAATCGTCTCCCCGCCAACGTCGACCCGCGCCTCGCTAACGCGCTGCAATAATGTAATCAATCCAGAATTTCCAGCATCGCGTTGCAGCTATCGACCAGGGCATTCGATATTCCATGCTCGGTTACCGCGTGACCGGCATCGTTGATGATCTTGAGCCGGGCTTCCTCCCAGTGTTGTTTCAGCAGCAGGGCCTGATCAATAGGACACACCATGTCGTATCGTCCATGCACGATATAGCCGGGAATATGGCTAATCCTGTCCATGTCTTCGATTAACTGGTCAGGTCGCAGGAAACAATTGTTACAAAAGTAATGGCACTCGATGCGCGCGATACTGAGGGCGATATGCGGATCGCTGAAATGGTCGACAACATTTTTATCGGGCAGCAAGGTTACCGATGAACCCTCCCAGATTGACCAGGCCTTGGCGGCACCCATGCGGACAATTTCATTATTGCTGGTAAGCCGCTGGTAGTAGGCAGCGATGATGTTGTCGCGTTCCTGCGGCGGTATCGGTTCGACAAAGTGCTCCCAGGCCTCCGGAAAAATACGCGCCGCTCGACCATTAAAGAACCAGTCAATGTCCTCGTCGCGACCCAGGAAAATACCGCGCAATATCAGTCCCAACACCTGTTCCGGGTGCGTCTGGGC
>CALZHS010000516.1:1671-3957 GCA_945787265.1 uncultured Gammaproteobacteria bacterium
CTCGAGATCGGCAACAAGGTCCCAGGTGGTATTATCCTCGAGACTTGCATGCGGTCTTGATTTTCCGCTACCGCGCTGGTCAAAAAGTATGATGCGATAGGCCTCGGGATTGAAAAATCGGCGATGCCCGGGTTCGCAGGAGCCGCCAGGCCCGCCATGCAAAAAAATAACCGGCACTCCGTCCGGATTCCCACTTTCTTCAATATACAAGGTGTGTAGATCAGATACCGGGAAACGCCAGGTCTTGGTGGGTTGTATGGCGGGAAATAACATGCGCGTGGCAAATCTCCGGTCGGTTTATGTAGGACTTAACCTACATGAATGAGAGGTCAAAGCTGACACCTGCACAGCATGTCTGCGATATCAGCCGGGCGCCTGCCGTGCCAATATACTATCACGACACAGTACCTGGTCGACAAGCAAGGAAGACCGCCACGGCAGGCAGATGCATCAGCGACAATACCGCTAAAATCAAGCTAGATTTTCTCTCCTCGAGATAACCTGGGCCCGGTCGAATCGTGATCGGGCTTTTTTTTCTTTCTGGCGGGATCATTTTTGAGACAGCGCAAATCCGATGCCGACGGGCGCGCGGGCACGCCTTCAATCAGCACCAGGTATCAGATTATGGAAATCAAACAGCTCGCGGTCGAGCAGATGCGACGCGGTTACCTTGCCGAGCGAACTGACGATATTGTCGACGCGACCGGGGTAGACATCATCCCATTGCTGCAGCATGCGTTTGACCGCCTGGCGCTGCGATCCGGGTTGGGAGCCACACAGGTTGCACGGAATAATCGGGAAATCTCGCAGCGCAGCGTACTGTTTTATCAACGCCTCGCGCACGTAAGCCAGCGGTCGTATCACGATATGACGCTGATCGTCACTCTTGAGCTTGGCCGGCATCGCTTTCAGCCTGCTGTTAAAAAACATGTTCAACACAGCGAGCAAGTCGTCTTGCCCTCGGGCCCCAGGCGCTTCACGATGCTGTAGGTATCCTCCTCGACTATCCTGAATTCGACCCCCAGCGAGGCCAGGTAATCCGGTAACACCTGCTCGGGAAAACCGGGTTGTTTCTGATCCAGGTTGACCGCTACCAGTTCAAAATCGATCGGTGCCGCTTTTTGCAACGCAAGTAGCATATCGAGCAAGCTGTAGCTGTCGGCGCCGCCCGACAGGCAAACCATGACCCGATCACCGGCCGCGATCATATTAAAGTCGCTGATTGCGCGACCGACACTGCCGCGGATTTTGCGCTCGAGTTTTTCCAGGCTGGCATACCCCAGCGCATGGGTGTCGATTTCCTGGCTGTCCCGGTTCATCCCTTACTTGCGCCAGAACGAAGGTGTAAACAACACCAACAGGGTGAAAATCTCGAGGCGGCCCAGCAGCATCGCCATGCACAGTATCCATTTCGCGGTATCGTTAATCGACGCGAAATTCCTGCCCACGTCACCAAGCCCCGGGCCGAGATTATTGAGGCAGGCCGCAACCGCTGAAAAGGCCGTCTCCTGGTCCAGGCCGGTCGCCATCAGCAGCAGGATCATCAGTGCCGAGATCGCGAAATAGGCCGCGAAAAAGCCCCACACCGCTTCGATCACCTTTTCCGACATCGGCTTTTTGCCAATCTTTACCGCGATTTGTGCATTTGGATGCACCAGTCGTCGCAACTCGCGAACTCCCTGCTTGACCAGCAGCAGGATACGGATGACCTTGATACCACCCCCGGTAGATCCGGAACATCCCCCGATGAAGCTTACGTAGAGGAGCAGTACTGGCAGAAATCCAGGCCAGCTGTAGTACTCGGCGGTGGTAAAGCCTGTCGTGGTACCGATTGAAACGACCTGGAATAATCCCTCGATGATGGATTCGGTGGTTGTATCGAACGTGTGCGTCAGTTGCAGGTAACCAATGGTAATCACGCTCACAATAAACAGCACCAGGATGTAGGTTCGAAACTCTGCATCACGTTGGTACGGCTTCAGGGACCGATGTCTGAAGGCGGTAAAGTGAATCGCAAAATTGATCCCGGAAAGCAGCATGAAAACGATAGCGATGAACTGGATCGCGGTGCTGTTAAAGTATCCGATGCTGGCATCATGGGTCGAGAATCCACCGATCGCGACGGTCGAAAAGGAATGTGACATTGCGTCAAAAAATGACATTCCTGCCATCCAGTAAGCCAGACAACAGGCCACGGTCAGACCTAAATAGATATACCATAATGCTTTCGCGGTTTCGGTGATGCGCGGTGTCAGCTTGGTATCCTTCACGGGACCAGGGGTTTCA
>CALZHS010000517.1 GCA_945787265.1 uncultured Gammaproteobacteria bacterium
GGGCATTCCGACTAGTAGAAAAGTTCGCGCAGGCCCTGCCCCGGGTCCGGTGCACGCATAAAAGCTTCACCTACCAGAAAGGCATGGACATCGTGTTGACGCATCAGGGCCACATCGTCGCGACCGTGAATGCCGCTTTCGGTAACCACCAGGCAACCGGCGGGGACCTGGTCAAGCAGCTTGATCGTGGTCTCCAGGCTGGTATCAAAGGTGCGCAAATCCCGATTGTTGATTCCGACCAGCTCCAGCTCGAGTTTGAGTGCTCGCTCGAGCTCGGTGCGATCATGGACCTCGACCAGCACGTCCATCCCCAACGAGCGTGCTTGTCGATGCAGGCTCGCAAGGGCTGCATCATCGAGCGCGGCAACGATTAACAGGATGCAGTCGGCGCCAATCGCCCGCGATTCGACCACCTGGTAGGGATCGACAATGAAATCCTTGCGAATAACCGGCAGCTGGCAGGCAGCGCGCGCAGCCACCAGGAAATCCTCGTGCCCCTGGAAAAAATCCTGGTCGGTCAGAACCGACAGGCAGCAGGCCCCACCCGCTTCGTAGGACCGGGCAATTTCGTCGACGTCGAAGTCTTCGCGGATGACGCCCTTGCTGGGCGAGGCTTTCTTTATTTCCGCGATCACGGCGGGTTCGCCCTGCTCGACGCGCCGCTTTAACGCCGCGGCAAATCCGCGCGCAGCCGATGCCTCCTGAGCCCGAAGCTGCAGGGCATCCAGCGACGTGGTTTGCTGGCGAGACGCAATTTCCTGCTGTTTGCGCGCCAGAATACGATTCAGGATATCCGGTCGTGAGGCGTTCATCAGGCGTTCGATCGGGCCACCAGGTTTTGCAGTACCTCGGCGGCCTTGCCACTGCTGATCGCCTGCTTCGCGGCCTCGACCCCGGCTGCCAGCGTGTCGGCACAACCCGATACATAAATTGCGGCACCAGCATTGAGACAGACAATATCGTGGGCGGGCCCGGGATTATCCGCCAGCACCGAGCGGATCATGGCCAGGCTCTGCTCCGGGGAACTCACCCGAAGCTCGTCCAGCGACGCCAACGCCATCCCGAAATCGGACGGCGTAATCGTGTAACTGCTAACTTTGCCATCTTTAAGCTCGGCGACATGGGTTGGCGCCGAGATGCTGATTTCGTCCAGCCCATCCTCGGCATGCACAACCATGACGTGACGGCTTTCGAGCTGCTTCAACACGTTTGCCATCAGTTCTACCAGCGCGTCATCGAATACGCCGATAATCTGGTTGGGCGCGCCCGCCGGGTTGGTCAGGGGGCCGAGCACGTTGAATATCGTCCTGACCGCCATTTCCTTGCGCGGTCCGATCGCGTGTTTCATCGCACCATGATGCGCCGGGGCAAACATGAATCCGACACCTACCTGCTCGACACATTCACCTACCTGTGCCGGCGTAATGTCCAGTTTTACTCCTGCGGCCTCGAGCACATCGGCACTGCCTGAATTACTGGTCATGGAGCGATTGCCATGCTTGGCGACTTTTGCGCCGGCCGCCGCCGCCACGATGGCGCTCGCAGCGGCCGCGGATATTTCGTCGACGGTTTCGCCCTTCATGTGTAGACCCACCAGGAAACCACCAATCTGCGACGCCGTACATTCTCCGGTCATAATTTGCTGCATTACCGAACTCATTTCATCGCCGCTCAGGTCCTGGCGCGCGATCACCGCCTTAATAGCTGCCTGTATCTCCATTGTTCCCCCTGCCTAATGAGCGCCTAGTTGAAGAAAATTTCGCAACAGGGCGTGCCCGTGCTCGGTCAGAATCGATTCCGGGTGGAATTGAACGCCCTCGATTGCCAGTTCGCGGTGACGTACACCCATGATTTCATCGAGGCTACCGTCCGCATGTTCGGTCCACGCCGTGACTTCGAGGCATTCCGGGAGACTGTCCCTGTCAATCACCAGCGAATGATAGCGCGTTGCTACAAAAGGGTTCTCGAGACCTGCAAAAACACCGGTACCGTTATGGAATATCTGCGATGTCTTGCCATGCAT
>CALZHS010000518.1 GCA_945787265.1 uncultured Gammaproteobacteria bacterium
GCGTCGGCCGATGCCATGCTGGTTGTTGGATCCTCGTTAATGTTGTACTCGGGGTTTCGCTTTATACGCGAGGCGCAACGAGCGGGAATTCCAATTGCGGCAATAAATCGTGGTAAAACCCGCGCCGATGAATTGCTGCAACTGAAAGTTGAACAAGATTGTGGCATGGCGCTAAACGCGGTACTGGATTATATCGATCCGGATTGAGCGAATTACGCTAAAACCCGATTGTGACGCACTGCCCAAATAAATTTTGACTTCGGTCACAGCCTTGTTCTATGAGGCCTGTGGCAGTGAATAAATTCACAGTTGGAGCGGAATTTGAGTCACAGTCAGGTCCGGTTACCGGTCCTATAAATCCTCATCAAATTTAAGTTGAGGTAGACCATGAGCCAGACCAATATCCATATCGATCCGCTTTCGACGCCATGTGTTTTGAAATACATGGGTCTCGCGATCGACGAAATCAAACTGGTACGATCGATAAACAGTATCAACCAGCAGGTGAATTCGAGCAGCAAATCGCAGCTCGAATCCGGACGCCGGCGTTACCTGATATCTGAACTGCGTTTCCTGAACAAGCGTTTGCAGTCAGTTCGCGAGAAAGCCAATATAAACTAGCATACGACTTCCCCCTGTCGGCCAGGGATGGCTGACTCCTTCCTTTGCAAAGCTGCGTCAACCGGGCTCAACTATTCTCGCTCTCATGGAGCGTGATCGTTTTAATTAGCGTCCTGTTCTATTAGAGTTACCGCATGCTGATGTTATCGAAGCGTAATGCGATCACAGTCCTGTTGATAATGCTTGCTGCAACGGGTTGCAGCGTCTACGAAACCTATGGTCATGGCAAGGTTGCCTCCTCCAGGCTGGATAAATCGTCGGTTACACCGCGGGTTGCAGCGTCTACGAAACCTATGGCCATGGCAAGGTTGCCTCCTCCAGGCTGGATAAATCGTCGGTTACACCGGTTGAACTGCCTGCTAACGCGCCCTCTATCAGCCAGCGATATCGCCCAACGTTCGCCTCGGCAGATGCCGAGCACAAGGGTTTTGACATACTGGTTCCCAGGAGAACGCCGGTGCTCGCTGCCAGCGATGGCGAAGTGAGCCGCGTATCGCTATCGATACTTTACGGTAATCAGCTGATTTTGAATCACGGTCGCACCGCAAACGGGTATCGCATCCAGACGCGTTATTTTCACCTGGATGAGGTACTGGTCGGCGCGGACGAAAAAGTGCGGCGCGGACAGTTATTTGGATATTCGGGTCGTACAGGCCTGGCGGCGGTGGGATTTCCACACCTGCATTTCGAAGTGCATCAACTTGACCAGAACGATGCGCCAGTTGCGATCAGGGATGTCGATCCTCAAGCCTACTGGTTCGATGGAGTTGGGAGGATCACCTGCTACGACAGTAGCCGCGATTTCAGGCCCACACCGGCAAGCCTGACTTACCCGGTACCCTGCCGCGGTACGGACTGGCAATAGTGCAAGCGCTTCGCCATCGACTGGAACTCGCTGCGCAGCATGCTGCAGATCTCTGGTTCGCGGCTATACCGCGCCGACGGCCCACCCGACAGGCGCTACTAGATTGCAGGATTATTTCGCATCGCGGCGAACACGATAATCGCCTGGTCCGGGAAAACACGATGGCGGCTTTTACACGAGTAGCCGACGCGGGCGGCTGGGGAATTGAGTTCGACGTGCGCTGGACGCGCGATTTGGAACCCGTGGTGATCCATGATGCCGATACCAGCCGTGTTTTTAATACTGAGCTGGATGTGGCAAGTGTCAGTTTCGCCGAGCTGCGACAGCAGGTGCCCGAAATTCCTGCGCTGGCAGAAGTTGCCGATCGTTTCGGTGGCAGCCAGCATTTAATGGTAGAACTCAAGCAGGATGAAATGGGTGCGACGCAGGCCAGGGCAGAGCGCCTGCAGGATATCTTCGCTGCCCTTACCCCAGGTGACGACTATCATTTTCTCGGAATGAAGTTCGACCTCTTCGAGCTGACAGGATTTGCCGGTACCAGGGCCTTCCTGCCGGTCGCCGAGCTGAATACCGCTGCGTTCAGCCGTGATGCCCTGGCGCGCGATTTTGCTGGCGTCTGCGGGCATTACGTCTTGTTGAATCGTGACATGATCCGGCGCCATCATTCGCAAAGGCAAGAAGTGGGGGTCGGTTTCATCGCTTCCCGATTTTGTTTTTATCGCGAACTGAGCCGCGGCGTGGACTGGATCTTCACTAACCATGCACTCAAGCTGATTTCGATTCGAGAGCAGTTATTGAGCCAGCGGTGATCCTGTCAGCA
>CALZHS010000519.1 GCA_945787265.1 uncultured Gammaproteobacteria bacterium
GCAATGGGCAAGACGGATGCGGCCTACGATCTGCACCGCATCGATATCGGCAAAGGCGAGCAATTCGGTTCCGATTTCGTCAAGCTCAATCCGAACTCGAAAATTCCGGTAATCCTCGATCAGTCCCAATCGCCCGCGCAATCCGTGTTCGAGTCCTGCGCGATTCTGTTCTACCTGGCCGAGAAGTACGGTGCCTTGCTGCCGCAGGATGCGGCGGAGCGCACGCAATGCCTGTCCTGGCTGTTCTGGCAGGAGAGCAGTGCGTCGTTCCTGGGGGGCGGCTTTGGACACTTCTACAAATATGCACCTTATCCGATGGAATACCCGATTAACCGCTATGCGATGGAAACCAAGCGCCAACTGGACGTACTGGATCGTCACCTGGCCGAGCGAGAAACTATTTGTGCCAGCGGCTATTCGATCGCCGATATTGCGATCTGGTCCTGGTACGGGCGCCTGGCGCTCGGCAAAGTTTACGATGCAGCCGAATTCCTGGACACGGCTTCGTACAGCCACGTATTACGCTGGGCGCGGCTTATCCGGGACAGAGAAGCGGTGGAGAAAGGACTGGCGGCTTATCGGTAAATTAATAATGGTGACAGTTAACTTATTTGCAGTGCAAAATATCAGTTAACCACCTACGTGGCGGTAATCGCGACATGGGCATGCTGTGCCCTGATTTTCCGGGTCGACGCCAGGATCATGGCACCCCCTTCGCACGCTTCATGACGCGGTAGCCGGCCGCGCCCAGCAATGCGATCACGGCAGCAACGGCTATCCACGCAAACCACGACGACGTGATTCCGTCCCGGTGGCTTTCGAGCGCTCTCGCGCGAGCCTGGCGCGATTTTTCGAGGCTCTGGTAGGTAACGTAGTACTTGTAGATGTTGCGCACGTAGGCGGCGGGTTCGCCGCTGACCGCGCGGAACATGCCGATCTCGACATTGCCGAACCAGCGGTCGGGATCGAATCCCAGTCGGCGCGCACGCCGGCGCGCCTTTTTCATGTTGCCGGGGCCGGCGTTATAGGCGGCAAACGAGAACAGCACCCGGTCGAGCGGTGAGATAGACGCGTCCGAGTAGTAGGTCTCGCGCAGCCAGTGCAGGTACTTTACGCCGGCATGGATGTTGTTCTCCAGTGTCGTGATCTTCGGGATGCCGACGGCATCGTCCGCCGCGGTGCTCGGCAGCAGCTGCATCACGCCGATGGCGCCGGCCGGGCTGCGCTTATCCTGGTCGAAGCGCGATTCCTGGTAAGCCTGAGCGGCGATCATCAGCCAGTCGAAATCGTACCGGTGATTTCTATAGTTTCTTCGTAGCGTTCCTGATCCTCGCTCGCCAGTGCGTTCTCGAGCCATTCGGCGTCGCCGAGATAACGCTCGATCAGGATGTTGCCGAGCAGGCTTCCCTTTCTGACCTTCGCGCTGAAAGCGCTGACCGACCGCATCAGTTGGGGGCTGTTTTTGCGCAGCGCCCAGGCGATGCGGCTGCCCGAATTCACCTCCAGGTTCCGGTGCACCTCGATACGCTCGAACACCTGCTCCCACAAGGCCGCCTTGTGGCTGTCGACGACAATGGCCTCGAGGATCCCGGCGTTGACCATGTCGAGCAAATCGTAATCCTCGAGGTTCTCGTCCGCCTCGGTGATTGGTATCGGTTGCTGGCCCCGCCCGCTGCGTTTGGCATTGAGGCCCTGCAGGTGCTCGAAATAGCTGCTCGAGCGGCGCACGTAGAGACCGGTTTCGACGAGGTCGTCGAACGAGGCGACGCCTTCCGCCGCGGGACCGGTCACGACCAGTTCGCTGACGTCGGTGTGGATCGGCGGGCCGAAATCGACCTGCTTTTGCCGTTCCGGCGTAATCGTCAGGTTGCCCATGACGAGGTCGCCGCGGCCCTCGACCAGCCCGGGCAGCAATTCGTCACGTCCGACCGGGATTAGTACGACGGTCGGCGAGCGCACGCGACCGATTTCCTCGGCGAGGTGCTCCTCGAACGCCTTGCCCCATTCCGCGACCAGGCCCCGCTGACCGTCGCCGTCAAACTGGAAAAAGAGCGGATTGTGGACGGTCAGGATACGCACAAAGCCGCGCCTGGTCATGCCGTCGAGGTCCCCGGTCCAGGGCTTGCTGGCGTGCTCGAGGATCTCGTCCTGTGTATCGGCGGCGTCTTGCGCGAGACCGGCGCCAGGGGGCAGCGAGGCCATTACGAGCAAACCGAGGAGGGCCAACAGGTAACGCATGGGCAAACAGCATCGCAACTGAGTTCGAGCCAGTCAAGCTTGCCGGGCGCCGGCGGCACGGCGAGCCCGTGTTGCCAGGCACAGGAAACCGACCGAGAGCGGGAAAATCAAGTTATGGTGACAGCTGATTTTCTGCAGTCGACAGACTACTCAATCTGCGATTAACGCCGTGCGGGCGCGGCACCGAACCGTCGACTGGCGAAATGGTAAAACGTGGTCTGTTCACTATTTACAAGAAGCAGTTTTTTGCTTTGTCCCGCGCAAACCATTGTTGTACCGTGATTGATCACTGAAACATTCGCTCAGCCCGTACTCCAGGCACGCGGTCTTTTCATGCCTGCGATCTTGCAGGACTGCTTGACGTAGCCATATGGAAAGAGTTCGAAAATGGGCGACCAGCGGCTCATAGCGGTTGACCGCCTGCAGAA
>CALZHS010000520.1 GCA_945787265.1 uncultured Gammaproteobacteria bacterium
TTGTCGAGTGCGCTGCGCACAAAGTTGAATACAAAACGCGCATCGTTGTCATGCAGAAATGCATCTGAGTACTCGATTCCGGCGCTGCTTATAGCAGTGTTGATCAAGGGTTCGATCTGCTTTAAATGTCGCGGTGAAACCAGTCTCGGGGTGCGGGTTTTGCCGCGGCCCAGCAGCCAATAGAGCCAGGTACTTGCCAGAATAATCCACGGGTGGAACCGGAAGCGCTTATTGACGGTCATCAGGAAGCGAATTTCCTTGACGGTAGAGGGGAAACTGTCCAGCAACTCGTTACGCGACTTGCACAATCCCGCAACCAGGCCGAACTCATAGCCCTCCATGTACTTGATACCGCCCCAGACCAGGTTGGAGGACTGCTGGCTGGTGAAGCCGGCGAAGTCGCCGGCATCGATCAGGGCGACGCTTGCACCACGTGCCGCCAGTGCCGCAGCGGTTACCGCGCCGTTGATGCCAGCACCCACAATCAGAGCGTCAAAGGCTTCATTTTCAAGACGTGCAATATTGCCGTTACGCAGGTTCATGGTATTACTGACACAGCTCCCGGTGGGTCAAATTCGAAGCCAAATCAGACTTTCCTGAAAACAAAGACGAACCATCCAATTGCCAGCGCCAGCGCGCCCCATAAAGGGGTGCCAACAAAGGCCAGCCATCCCAGGTTAATAAATCCAGTGCCGAGCCATGAAATAAACAGGCGATCTCCGCGGGTGGTATCGATACCGAAAATGCCTCGACGCGGATTACCGCCGGGACTGAGTTTTTCCCAGACACCCATGGTGACGATGGAAGCCACCACCGCGATGAAAAACGCGGCGGTCGGCCAGGTCCATGCCATCCAGGATAAATCTAACACGGGGCACCCATCTGTCTAAACACGTCCCAGGGCAAAACCCTTGGCGATGTAGTTGCGTACGAAGTACCAGCAACAGTTCCACCCACGAATACATGAAACAGAAAAACATGGCGACGCCGATTCCGGCGGCGATGGTCGGGATAAAAATACGAATAAAGAAACGCCAGAAAGAGTAGCCGTCGAGATAGGCCGTCTCGTCGAGTTCCTTGGGGATGCCGGACATGAAGCCTTCGAGAATCCAGACCGCGAGTGGAATGTTGAACAGGCAGTGCGCGAGCGCGACCGCGATATGGGTATCAAACAGCTCTATCGCCGAATAAAGCTGAAAGAACGGCAGCGCAAATACGGCGGGCGGCGCCATGCGATTGGTCAATAACCAGAAGAACAGGTGCTTGTCGCCAAGAAAACGATAGCGCGAAAATGCGTAGGCCGCGGGCAAAGCGACCGCAACCGAAATAACGGTATTGATGACCACGTAAATTATCGAATTGATGTAACCGTTATACCAGGTCGGATCGGTAAAGATCTTGGTATAGTTTTCCAGCGTGAACTGTTGCGGGAAAAACGAAAAGCCACCCAGGATTTCATTGGTGGTTTTGAATGACATCGACAGCAGACCGTAAATCGGCAGCATCAGGAACAGGATATACAGGGTCGGTAGAATCCACTTTTTATTCATACTGTCATTGCTCCTCGTTACGCATCATCACGGTATAAAAAACCCAGCAAATCAGCAGCACGACCAGGAAGTAGATTAACGACATCGCCGCTGCGGGACCGAGATCGAATTGCCCGAGTGCGATCTTGACCAGGTCGATTGACAGGAAGGTGGTGGTGTTACCCGGACCGCCCCCGGTCAGCACGAAGGGTTCGGTGTATATCATGAAGCTGTCCATGAAGCGCAACAGGATGGCAATCGTCAGCACGCGCTTCATTTTCGGCAGCTGAATGTAGCGGAACACCGCCCAGCGGCTAGCGCCATCAATGTGTGCTGCCTGGTAGTAGGCGTCAGGGATCGAGCACAGCCCGGCGTAACAAAGCAACACCACCAGCGAGGTCCAGTGCCACACGTCCATCACCACGGTCGTCATCCAGGCGGATACCGGCTGCTGGGTAAAATTGTAATCAAAACCCATCGAGTTCAGGCTGTAGCCGAGCAGGCCGATGTCCGGCAGTGCGAAGATATTCCACATCGCGCCAACCACGTTCCAGGGAATTAGCAACGGCAATGCCATTAACACCAGGCAAACCGAAACCCAGGGCCCCTTGCGCGGCATCGTGAGCGCCACCGCGATGCCCAGCGGTACCTCGATTGCGAGGATCATGCCGGTGAATAGCAATTGACGCATTAGTGAATCGTGAAAACGTTCCGAGCGTAAAACCTTTTCGAACCAGGTGACACCCTCCCAGAAAAATACGTT
>CALZHS010000521.1:0-931 GCA_945787265.1 uncultured Gammaproteobacteria bacterium
CCCAATAACCCGGCGGCAATGGTCAGGCGTAAAGATGCAACCTACGAGCAGAAGGTCGACATGGCACGCTCGATGGTTATGGATGATCCCGCGCGGGTCGCCAACGTAATGAAACACTGGGTAGGTGATCAATAGTGGCTGACGAACAGACGGATAAAGGCCCGACCTCGGTCAAGGGCGCGGAAAAGGCCGGGGTATTGCTGCTAACCCTTGGCGAGGATATCGCGGCCGAAATTCTCCAGCATATGAGCCCCAAGGAAGTCCAGGTGGTGGGATCAACCATGGCCACCATGAGTGACGTATCGCGTCCGACGGTTGAGTATGTCATCGATGACTTTTTCGATGTGCTCGAATCACAGACCGCGCTCGGAATCGGCAATGATTCCTATATTCGCGGCATGCTGCAAAAGGCCCTGGGTGACAAGGCCGGCAGCGTCATCGATCGAATCCTGATGGGCAGCGGCAGCAATGGCCTGGAGTCGATGAAGTGGATGGACCCCAAGTCCATCGCCGAAATAATACGGCTTGAACATCCGCAGATTATCGCCATCGTGCTGTCGTATCTCGAGGCAGATAACGCCGCCCGGGTACTCACTCATTTACCGGAAGGCATGCGTGCCGGAATATTAATGCGGATCGCAACCCTGGAAGGGGTACAGCCGGCCGCAATCAAGGAGCTCGATTCAATCATGGAGCGTTACTTCAGCGACAACGATAACGTCAAGTCGTCGATGGTCGGCGGCGAGCGAACCGCGGCTAATATTCTCAATTCCATCGACACCTCGATTGAAAGTTCGATCATGGAACAGGTACGTGCCGAAAACGAAGAGCTCGCAACCCGGATTGACGACATGATGTTTGTATTCGAGAACCTGCGCGATGTCGATGATCGCGGCATCCAGACCATGATGCGAGAAGTGTCGACCGATCT
>CALZHS010000521.1:943-2261 GCA_945787265.1 uncultured Gammaproteobacteria bacterium
GTCGATGACGAGATGCAGCAGAAATTCCTGAAAAATATGTCTTCGCGTGCATCGGAAATGCTGCTGGAAGATATGGAAGCGAAGGGACCGGTCAAGCTCAGCGAAGTCGAAGCGGCACAAAAGGAAATTCTTGACGTTGCCCGCAAGCTCGAAGAATCCGGGGAGATCGTGCTCTCGGGTGGTGGCGAGGAAATGGTCTAGTCGAGCCGCTGCTCGCGCTGCACCGATAAAAATAACGAAACAGGTAAACCCGCAATGATGGCTGACAAAGAAGTCGAAAAATGGCGTGTGCCGGCAATGGAAGCCGACCCCAGTCGCGTGGTTCGCCATCGCGAACAACATGAAGCCTCCATTCCCACGGCCGCAGACCTCGATCAATGGAGGATGCAGGCCGAGGAAGAGGGCTACCAGGAGGGGCTGGTGCGCGCTCGACAGGAAACCCGTGAGTTGCAGCAGCAGTTATTGCAATTGATAGATTTTTTTGAACACCCCCTGCAGGCGTTAAACGAGGATATCGAGCACCAGTTAACCCAGCTGGCGGTGACGCTGGCGCAGCAACTGGTGCGGCGCGAGCTCAAGGTGGAACCGGGCGAAATAATCGGTTTGATCCGAGACTCGGTAAAGCTGCTGCCGGGGAATCAGCGCAATATTTCGATCGTACTGCATCCCGAGGACGCCAACCTTGTTCGCAGTGCCTTGTCGATCGACACCAGTGACGAGGAACATAACTGGAAACTGGTTGAAGATCCGATGATCACGCGCGGCGGATTCGAGATTAACGCAGCGCCATCGGCGATCAATGCAACCCTCGAAAATCGACTGTCCGCGCTTGCCGCTTCGGTTCTGGGTGGTGAAAGGGAGCAGGATTAATGCTGCACCCGCTGATCCAGAAGGCAACCTCGGGCTGGATGACATCGCTGCAGCGAACAGCGAGCGAATCGAAACATGCCGGTAGCCCGGTCGTCGAAGGCGTGCTGACCCGAATGGTAGGGTTGACGCTCGAAGCGATTGGCTGCCAGGCGCCGATCGGGGCGCGCTGTGACGTGGTCAATTCAAGTGGTGACAGAGTGGAAACCGAGGTGGTCGGGTTCTCCGGCGATAGTCTTTACCTGATGCCGACCGCGGAAGTTCGTGGACTGGTACCGAATGCACGGGTGATCCCGATGCGACAGGGTTCCGACGTCCTTGCCGGTCCGGAATTACTGGGTCGAGTAATCGACGGGCGCGGCAGGCCACTCGATGACAAGGGACCGCTGCGTGCTCACCAGAAGTATCCGCTGCAGGGCAAGGAAATCAATCCGCTGATGCGTACCCCGAT